>JAYTGM010000591.1:0-3003 GCA_043733425.1 Terriglobia bacterium | reverse complement strand
ATGCTGAAGGCCTGCGAGTACACGCCAGAGGCACCATCCTCGCCTTCTCCGATGTAGGCGATAGCCCTGCTGCCTGGCATCCATTTCGCTTTTCCCAGCGCCGCGTTGCTCTTTCCTGAGGAATATGGCAGCTTCACCTCAAACGGCAACACACTCCCGGTATCGAGCGTAGCCACGCGTATTGCGCGCGTGCCAGGCAACTCCGCTACGTACAAAACATATCGGCCATCGGGCGAAATCTCAGGCCAGCGGTTATCGCCTTTCACCAGAATGCTTTCGTCCAAACCGGTCAGCCTGATCTTCCAGATGCCGTTGCGTGGCGATTGTGACGAACTGTAGACCACCCAATCGCCCAGGGGAGACACGCTGGGGTGTTCCGCGTCGCTGCCGTTGTGCGATAGCCGCTTGGTGAAGTTGCCATCCAGGCTAGACGAGTACACCTCGAAATGTCCTTCGCGGCTGGAACTCCAGAAGATGCGCGTGCCGTCAAAGCTCAGGCAGGGAGCGGAATCGCTCGAATGGCTTTCCACAACACGGTGAAACGCGCCCGAAGCTCTCTCCTCTCTCCAGACCTCGAGGTTGCCGCCGCGGAAGGATGAGAAATAGATGGACTGACCGTCGGGCGAATATGCCGGGTCCTGGTCGTCGCTATCTCCCACAGTCAAGAAACGCGTTCTTCCCGAATCTAGCGATACCTCCTCCAGGTTCTTGCGCCCCGAGTTACTGTCGAAAACCAACGATCCATCTTTCAGTTTTTCCAGATGAAGCGCGCTCTGCTGACTAAAGCCCAACACGGCGGTCGCACCCGTTTCTACATCCTGCCGGATGATGTTCGCAACTCCGCCCGGCCATCCATTTGCTCCCGCGAGAGTCAAGGATTGCAGATATATCAGCTGGTCTCCGGTTAACCAGGCGATGCTCGAAAGGCTGCCCGGCGTGGGCGGAGGCGAAAGCACATGATACTGACCCGGGTTTATCAGCGGTGCCACCAAGATGGAATTGCCAACCGATGATGCAATGTATTTACCGTCGGGTGACCATCGAGGGTTTTGTAAGGTCTTGCCTGGCACTCGCGTCAGTTCCCTCGGTGCGGCCCCTTGTGCTCCCGCCGTACCAAGGATTGAAAGCGGCTCGCGTGGCCCGGGACTGACGCGAACCCAGACAATCTCCGACCCGCTTGGCGACCAATCAGCTCCTTGAACATCGGCCAAAAGCTTGAGGGGTTTTCCGCCCTGCAGCAAGAGAGTGTAAAGATTCTCGTGCGGTCCTTCGGTTCGGATAAACAGCAAGGTCCGTCCGTCCGGCGAGACGCGCGGGCCGTGATCTGGGCCGCTCGTAAGAGCCTTCTCATCCTGTTGGTCCAGGCGCGCCGTCCAGATACGCTCAGAGCCATCGCGATCCGAGACAAACATCACCGCCTTACCATCCGGTGCCGCGGCAGGAGATGAATCGTGGCCGGAGAATGTTAATGGCCGGAAGGAGAGTTGTGTGACGACAGTCGGGCGCAAATAGCGCCGGGCAATCAACGCCCCAGCACCCAGCCCCAACGTCAGCATCGCAACAGAAACCAGAAAGGGCACTGTCTGCCGTTCCCGAACTGTCTTGCGAACTCTGTTCCCCGGCGGAGCAAAGCTGCCGAATGATTCCATTGCGAACGCCAGATCGCGTGCTGAATCGAAGCGGTCGCTGGGCTTTTTACGGGTCGCCTGTCGAATGATCCGGTCTAGTGCCGGTGCCCGAAGATCCAATTCCGGGATGTCATCGGCGAGAACCGCGCGCGTTGTGGCGGGGAGCGTAGGCCGCAGGAACGGCCGTGTGCCCGATAGCATTTCGTACAGGATCACGCCCCAGCTAAACATGTCCGAAGACCACGTCTCTCTTTCTCCGCGGATCTGTTCCGGAGACGCATAGTCCGCAATCAAGATAGCCGCCGTGACGGAATCTGGCGCAAGCCGTTCTTTGAAATGCAGGTTCGCCAGCCCGCCATCCATCACGCGCACCACGCCTTCTTTCGTGATCAGGATATGTTCCGGCGTTAAATCGCCGTGCAGTAGCCCTGCCCGATGTAACCCAATCAGCGCGCGCGCAATTTGAATCCCAAAATCAGCCGCGCGCTCCCTAGGCAGGCGCGTGCGATGCAGTCTCTGGCGTAGAGTTTCACCATCCTGAAAATCGCAGACAGCGAACAGTACTTCGCCGGAACAGCCCACATCAGTGACAGCAAGAATATGTGGATGAACAAGCCCAAACGCAGCACGCAGGTGTTCGTTGGCGCCGGCTAAATCTTCATCGATCCCCGCGTAAGCATGAGTGAGCACCCTCAGGTAAACGTCGTGGCCGGTCTCCGTGTTTCGCGCGCGGTATACTTCACCCGCAAAGCTGCCACCAGCTTCTGACCTAATCTCAAAGGGTCCCAGCCTATGGCCTCCAGCGAATGGCATCATTAGAGTTTACTCACATACAATGAAACGGTCTCAAGAACCAGAACTAATGGACGACCCGGCGTTTGCTGTCGATGCCCGGAAAGAATTTCATGCGGAGCTGGCCCGGTTAAACCGCGGTCTGGGAAACAACAAGCTGATCTTGGAAAGGCTCCGCGGCAAGCGGCCGCAAAGGGTGCTGGATATCGGGTGTGGTGAAGGTGCCTTGCTGGCGGAGATACGGGATACTCTGGGCGCGCAAGTCACAGGCGTGGATCTATACGCGGACCCGGCACATACATATGGCGTGGAAATTATCGCGGGGGATGCCACTTCCATTCCGCTTCCGCATAGCGATGTAGCCATTAGCCTGTTAACCATTCACCACTTGACCGAAGAACAGATTGTGGCTTTGGTGAAGAATGTGGGCCGCTCATCGAAGCGCTTTCTGATTGTGGATCTGGTGAGGCATCCGTTGCCCCTTGCGCTGTTCTCTATCTTTTTGAGGCCCTTCCTGAACCCGCTAGTGCTGTTGGATGGGCAGCAATCGATCCGCCGCGCGTACACTCCTGACGAACTACGG
>JAYTGM010000590.1:0-3011 GCA_043733425.1 Terriglobia bacterium | reverse complement strand
TTCCTGTACTGTCTATTGGTACTTCGAACTGTAAGGGGAACCAACAACGATACGTATGTGCCACACCTGTCCGTGACAATAGGCACCATCCTTTCCGTTGTTTGCCTGGGAGCCTTGATATATTTCATACACCATACGGCGGAATCAATCCAGGTAATCCACATCATCGATATTGTCGGGCGGGATTTGGACATTGCGCTGCGCCGCCAGTTTCCCGAAACTGCCACGCCGGAACGGCCGGTTACTCTGCTTCAAATGCCGGAACGGGTCGTGTTTGCGACAACCCTGGGGTACATTCAGGTTATCGATCAGCAGGATCTGCTGAATCGGGCGAAGCGCGAAGGTTCTGTTTTTCGCATTCTTGCAGGTCCGGGCGATTACTTGGTTCCCGGGACGCCTCTTGTCCAAGTTTATGGAGACTGGAATGCCGCACTAGACTCCAAAATCCACCGGGCGTTTACTCTTGGCCGCCAGCGCACCCCAGAGGAAGATTCAGAGTTCGGTTTCCTGCAGCTTGTCGAGGTTGCTGTTCGAGCGCTCTCACCTGGAATTAATGATCCGTTTACTGCCATCATGTGCATCGACCGCATTTCTGCGAGCCTGTGTTTACTTGCCGGCCGATTCGATCCGCCGGCTGAACTTGTCGATGAAACAGGAGAGATCCGGGTGATGTTGAAGCCCGTCCGGCCTGCGGACCTGGTGCATTCCGCTTTTGCACAAATACGTCACAACGGAAAATCCACTCCAGTGATTGTCTGCCACTTGCTCAAGCAAATTGACGTTGTCCTTGGCCGTTTGTGCGAGTGTGAATTCCGAGCCGCTTTGCAGCAGGAACGCGATCTATTGAAGGAAGAACTCTAACATTCCTCCTTTTCAGAGCATTCGCGTTTGACGGGCGGTGTCGTTGTTCACATCGTAAGGGATCGTCGATTAGATCCCGGGCAAAAGTCCCGCTTGATACAAAGGAAGAACTGGCGAGTGCGTTGGCTGGGGCTGGCGGCTCATGCCGGACCTGCCGCCGCGGCACTTCAAAGCTGATAGTTACTGTCGAAGGGAGGATTCAATTTCGGCTCGTCTGGCCTAGGTAGCCGCGCCGCGCCTCGGAATTTCGCCAAACCGGCGGAGAAGCGGTGTCAGCGTCAGTCCCTGAACAAAGACCGAAAACGCAACCACCGCAAAACTGGCGGTGATTATGGCTTGGCGCTGAGGAAATTTTGGTGGAATTCCGAGGGCAAGAGCGAGTGCGAGGGCGCCCCGCAGGCCTCCCCAGAAAAGGACATGTTGGTGTTTGGCGCTGACGCGAAGGTTCGACCGCAGGAAAAGTGCACAACAGGGGTAAACTGCCAGACTGCGAGCTAAGACCACCACTACCACCGCCGTGACGATAGACGGCCATCCAGAGATAAAGTCCTGTTTGGCTTCGCGGATGCCAATCAGCAGAAAAACCAAAGAGTTGGCTACAAACGCGGCATATTCCCAAAATGCTTCCACAGCTTCTCGGCCTCGTGCCGTGATTGCACCCCGCGGACCGATATTTCCCAACATCAGTGCGGCCGTTAAAGTGGCCAGCACGCCGGACAGATGGAATTGCTCCGCAAGCAGGAAAGATCCGTATGCGGCAACCGTGGAAAATGTTATTTCTACCAGATGGTCTTCGGTTTGTCCAGACAAGAGTAGGACCGCTGCGGCGACGATGGCTCCGCATAGTAGGCTTCCCACGATCGTTGTCAGGAGTTTCCATGCAACCGGCCCAGCTGTCAGAGTCTCGCCCTGGGCGAGCATGACAACAATTGCAAATAGGACTGCCGCCGTACCGTCGTTGAGAAGACTCTCACTCTCAACCAGCATTAGTAAGCGTCCGTGGACCTTCGCTTCCTTAAAAGTTGCAACCACAGAAACCGGGTCCGTAGCCGCGATGAGCACCCCAAAAAGCAGTGCGCTGGTCCATGTCCAACTGACCAGATAATGCATTCCAGCTGCTGTTGCGCCTGCGGAAAGAACCACGCCGAGTGTAGCCAGAACCAAAACAACCGGTAATTGTTTGCGCAACCCCTTCCAGTCAAGGGCATACGCAGCCTCGAAAATAAGGGGCGGAAGGAGCGCGGTAAATAGGAGATCTTTGGTTAAAACGACAGTTGGCCGCAGTGGGAGAAGCGTGAGCAGAATGCCTGCCGCCACTAAACCAACGCTGTACGGAAAATGAAGCCTGCGCGTCAGCATCGCGACTACACCGGAGATCAACAGCAGCAAAGCGAACTTCTCGAAATCAAGATCCATTGGCGGGCTCTAATTCAATACTGGTGGTAAAGATTATCGTTGAATGCTTCTCTGCCATAAGTCCACTGGTGAACGTCAATCGTTCTGGCATCCGTGGCGTTGTTCGAACTGACGGCCGTTTCACTCCATTGGTCGAAGCGGCTCAAGTGGCTAGGCATACCATCAGATACAAAGGCCCAAAACACCGCCCTCTGTTGCCAGCGCGGTCTTCCATTTTTCAATTAACTCTTTATAGGCATAACCGACCGGGTGGATCTTGCGGTCCAGGTCGCACAGCCCCAGTGAGTTGACGCGACCGTTATTTTCACGAAGGCCCGTATCCCAGTCCAACTGATCTTGCAGGCTGTACCATGTGAATCCTACGATAGGAACGCCATCCAACTTAAGACGATTCACGTTGGCCCACTCCTTCTTCAACCAATCCACTGAGCCAGGGTCTGAGAAATTCGTCTCCATATGCATTACCGGTAGTTTGTACCGATCGAAATACTGGCGGGTGATTGGATAGTACCCGAATATTTCTCCGGACATCGATATGCCGCCGTTCGCGTCAACCATGTTTTCATTATTGACGTAATAGTCGTTGCCCATGATGCAGCGATGCCGAACATGATTTGCAAGAAACCAGGGGTATTCGTCCCGAGTCATTCCGTAGTCCAGCAGGTACTCATAGATTGTTCTATTGACATGGTGGCTATAGATGAGAGCCAGAGAGAGAAAACGCTTTTCACTAT
>JAYTGM010000589.1:0-3013 GCA_043733425.1 Terriglobia bacterium | reverse complement strand
CTTGGGACGCACTGATCTGGTTTGGACCGCTGCTCATGATGGCGGACGCCATGCAGGAACTTGGCGTCATCAAGGTTCTCTCCAGCGCAATCTTCGGGAGCTTAGCGGGCTGGAACTGGCTTGCGGCCATGGGGGTCCTGCTCATCACGTATCTTTACGTGCATTACGCCTTCGCCAGCATGACAGCGCACGTCACAGCGCTCTATCCAGGCTTCCTCGCCGCGGCTGTTGCAACAGGTGCGCCGCCACTCATGGCCGCGCTGCCCCTGGCTTTCTTTTCAAACCTGAACGCCGGGCTCACTCATTACGGTACGGGCTCCGCACCGGTCTATTTCAACTCTGGATATGTCAGCCAGGCAGAATGGTGGAAACTGGGCTTCCTTATTTCACTGGTGAATCTAGTGATTTGGCTCGGCGTCGGCCCGCTCTGGTGGAAAGCTCTCGGTTTCTGGTAAACCAACTCACATTTCGAAGCATCAGAAGAGGAAGTTCGCACTAGGTTCTTTGGCGAACAAAAAGCGAACAAGTGAGATACTGACGGTATGGAGATCCGAAATAAGCTCAGCATCCTTGCCGATGCCGCCAAGTACGATGCCTCCTGCGCCTCAAGCGGTTCCCGGCGTGCCCGCGCAGAGGGCGGAATCGGCAACACGGAGGGAATGGGCATCTGCCACAGCTATACGCCAGATGGCCGCTGCGTCAGCCTGCTCAAGCTCCTGCTGACGAACTACTGCATTTACGATTGCACTTACTGCGTCAACCGCATTTCCAGCGATACGCCGCGCGCCCGTTTCTCTCCCGATGAAGTTGCGTTCCTCACAATTGAGTTTTACAAGCGCAATTACATCGAAGGCCTCTTCCTTAGTTCCGGCATTATCCAAAACGCCGATTACACCATGGAGCAGATGATCCGAGCCGCCCGCCTGTTGCGTGAGCAGCATCTCTTCAATGGCTATATCCACCTGAAAGCCGTGCCTGGCGCATCTGCCGAACTCATGCAGGAAGCCGGCGAACTGGCTGACCGCTTAAGCGCCAACATTGAAATGCCTATTGACCGGGAACTGCAACAGTTCGCGCCCGCTAAATCGCACGCGCAAATTGAAACTTCAATGATTCAGATTCACTCGGCGATTCAAGTAGCCAAGGACATGACCACGCGCGCCGGCGAATCACCGAAATTTGCACCCGCGGGCCAGAGCACGCAAATGATTGTGGGCGCAACAGCCGCGCCCGATGCCGAATTGCTTAAGAAAGCCGACGCCCTCTATAAGCAACACAAGCTGCGCCGCGTTTATTATTCCGCCTTCAGCCCCATACCGCATGCCGACCCCGGCCTGCCCATTCAGAAGCCCCCCATGATCCGCGAGCACCGGCTCTATCAGGCCGATTGGCTGATGCGCTTTTACGGCTTCAAAGCGCACGAACTCACCGAGCCCGACGCGCCCAATCTTTCGCTCGATCAGGATCCGAAGCTTGCCTGGGCATTGCGGCACCGCGAATTTTTTCCCGTCGATGTAAATAAAGCTTCAAAATCGGCACTCCTCCGAATCCCCGGCATCGGCGTTCGCAATGTAAAACGCATGGTGGAAATTCGCCGGTATCGTGCGCTCACACTCGAAGACCTGGCCAAGCTCAAAATCTCCATCGCCAAAGTAAAATTCTTTGTTAGTGCCGTTGGCCACAACCCCGCGGCCCTGCAAATAGATTCCGTCAAGTTGCCACAACGCTTCGTGCCACAGCCGCAACAACTTGCTCTCTTCGAAGCGCGTACCGGCGAACTGTGATTCGAGATTTCGCCCATTGGCGCAGGCACGCCCGCTCATTACTAGCCGCCCACGTGCCACCCGAAGTAGTCGACCTGGCCGATGCTGGCGCGGCGCAGCCCAACCTGCTCCCCGACGCGCCCATACCGGAAGCTACTGGCCGGGCGGTCACCGTGCCGCGCGAATATCTGCAACTGGCTGAAACCTGCGCCCAATACCGCGACCCCCAGCGTTGGAACCTGCTCTACCGCGTCCTGTACCGTATCGGCCATGGCGAACCGCATCTGCTCCGCGTGGATATCGATGACGATATTCGCCAGCTTCGCCTGATGGAAAAAGCGATCCGCCGTGACATTCACAAGATGCACGCCTTCGTTCGCTTCCGCGAAATTCAAACCGAGCGTGGCACCGAATACGTTGCCTGGCACCGGCCCGATCATCTGATTGTGGAAGCGGCCACGCCTTTCTTCGCCAGAAGATTCGGAGCCATGCGCTGGGCCATTCTTACACCGGATTGCAGCGCCTATTGGGATCTGGAAACATTGCGCTTCGGCCCCGGTATGCCCCGCAGCGCCGCCCCTGCCGCGGACGATCTGGAAACACTCTGGCGCACTTACTACGGATCTATCTTCAACCCAGCACGTGTGAATATCCGCGCCATGACCAACGAAATGCCGGCACGCCATTGGGCCACTCTGCCCGAAACCGACATCCTGACTCAGCTTCTGCACGATGCCGATAGCCGCGTGCTGACCATGATAGAAAAGCAAGCCCCCAGCGCGCAGCCTTTCGTGCCTCCCTCGCGCAATGTTCACGATCTGGCCCGCGCGGCGAAAGCTTGCCAGGGCTGCACGTTGTACCAGCACGCCACACAGACGGTATTCGGCCACGGGCCCGCAAAAGCGCGCGTCATGTTGGTGGGCGAACAACCGGGCGATCAGGAAGATTTAAGCGGCAAGCCCTTTACTGGACCTGCCGGACAATTGCTGGACCGCGCCCTGGCCGAAGCCCAACTGACGCGCGGTGACTTCTACATCACCAATGCCGTTAAACATTTCAAATTCACGGAACGGGGCAAGCGCCGCATCCATGAGAAACCAAGCGGCGTGGAAGTAAGCGCCTGCCGCCCGTGGCTCGAAGCCGAACTGGCGGCGGTGGACCCGGAACTGATTGTGTGCCTGGGTGCCACGGCGGCTCAATCCCTAATGGGCCGCGATTTCCGCATCTCCACGGAACGCGGCCAGCTTTTT
>JAYTGM010000588.1:0-3017 GCA_043733425.1 Terriglobia bacterium | reverse complement strand
TAAAACAACGATGATCAAAAATGTTTTGCCGTCTTTCATTGGCATATTCACGTTTTTTGCTCTTCACGCAACAGCTAAAGAGCTTCCTGACCCTCATGCTTTGATGGTGAACTCTCTTGCGGCCGGAGAAAAAAATGAACAACTGCTTCGCGCATACGTGAGCCGCACCAGAAGCCTCCTGAAACGCTTCGAACAGGACGGCGGCCTGAAAACGGAAGAAGTGAAAACGTTCGACGACTTTCTGGTGGATGGCTTTCACGTTCGCAAGCTGATCGCGAAAAACGATAAACCGCTTGATGATGCCGACCGTCAGAAGGAAGACAGCCGTGTCTCCAAGCTAGTGGCCAGCCGCAAGCATGAGACGCCGGCACAACGGGATCGGCGGCTAGCGGATGCCAAAGAGAAGCAGGAGAAAGGACGCCGCTTTTCCCATGAGCTTCTGGACGCCTTCGATTTTCAGATGGTGGGGGAGGACACTTTTAATGGACGAAAAGCATGGGTGCTGGATGCTGTCCCGCATCCCCTCTACAAACCGAAAGAACTGAAAGCCGAAATCTTTCTACATTTGAAGGGGCGCATTTGGATCGATCAGGAAGATCTCATGTGGATGAAAGCGGAGGCCTCCGCGATTGAACCGTTCGCGCTTGGCTTTTCCGTATTGGCGAAGCTCGACAAAGGAGCACGCCTTTTTTTCGAGCAGACCCGCCTTGTGGATGGAACGTGGGTAACCACCAGGTCCGGCCTGAAGGCGAATGCGCGCTTGGCGATGTTGGCGCATATCGCTCTCGAAAACCTCTCCACCTCTGAGAACTTCCGCAAGGTTGCACCGGAGACCCGGTTGCGCGATTCGAAAGACGATTTCTGATTCGCCAATGCGCCAAGTAGAAGGTGGGACAATCACAGGCAGACCTTGGCCCTAATCTTTTTGATTTTGTTGCTATTGGGTGTTTCTGTAGCCGAAGGCGATCGCGACCTGGCTCTCCGGCTGAAACGCCGTGAATCCGCCGCGATGGCCGAGCTTTACGATCGCTTTGGCCGTGTCGCGTATTCCGTAATCTTCACGATTGTTCGGGACACGGGCATTGCGGAAGATCTGGTGCAGGAAACTTTTCTTCGTGTCTGGAACCGGATGACCGCCTTCGATGCGGAGCGCGGAGCATTAGGGCCTTGGCTGTTGACCGTCGCGCGCAACCGGGCGATCGATCATATCCGCTCTGCTGAGGCGCGCATGAGCCGCAATACTTATGAACTGGAAGAGCGGCAGCATCCGTCTCTTTTTGCGAATGCAGAACAGGAGATTGTGACCGCCGACGAAGTGCGGCGCATTCAATCCGCTTTAACTTCGTTAAACAAAAATCAAAAACGCGTCATCGAACTCGCGTATTTCGAAGGGCTGAGCCAAACGGAAATGGCGGAAAAACTGGGCGAACCGCTCGGAACTATAAAAACTTGGGCGCGGAGCGCTCTCAAGCGATTGCGGGAAGAACTGGGGCGGGTGCCGCCATCCGCCTAACATAGAGATAGGAGAAACAATGGAACTCTTAGACCTCCGCGAGCGCGGGGGGGTACGCGACGGCCAACCCCAATATTTGGACCAGCGGTTGTTCATGCAATTTCTGGCATTCGGCGAGGTCACCGATATAGCCGCCCTGGGTTCTGCCCTCGAAGCCGCGTCCATCCCGGGTGTCATTTATGAAGATGTAAACGATGTCCGCGGTATCGGTTTCCTCACCTGGAGCCTCGATCCGAACTTTTTCACCGATACTGTACGCCCCGTCCTGGCGGGCTCTCACTTTTCAGCGCTAAAACCGAAGCTCGAATATTCCATGCTGGGCCGCACGTATTCACTCGGTCACGAACCCAACCTGCAGGACTGGCTCATCGATAAACCCATCCGCGCCGCCACCGACCCAGCGCAACCCTGGGCTATTTGGTACCCCCTCCGCCGCAAAGGAGCGTTCGCGCAACTCACGCTCGAAGAGCAGATGCCGATCTTAAGCGAGCACGGCCGTATCGGGCATTCCTTCGGCATGGCAGGCTTCGCGCAGGATATCCGCCTGGCCTGCTTCGGCATGGACGCTCACGATAACGATTTCATCATCGGCCTCACAGGTAAAGATCTGTTTCCGCTGTCGGCCTGCATCCAAGCCATGCGCAAAACCAAACAGACCTCTACCTATATAGAGGCGATGGGCCCGTTTTTCGTCGGCAAATCGGTGTGGCGCAACGCGCTAACATAAAAGTTCCCTGGGCATGGCAGATTCCGAACTGAAGCGCACTCCGCTCCACGCTGTGCATCGCGCTAGCGGCGCAAAAATGGTCGATTTCGGCGGGTGGGACATGCCCGTTCAATATTCCGGCCTGGTTGACGAACATCACACCGTGCGCCGCGCGGTTGGCCTTTTCGACGTCAGCCACATGGGCGAGATCGAAATCAGCGGTCCCGATGCCCAAAAGCTTACCGAATACGTCACCACCAACAACGTGGCGAAGCTGAAACACGGCCAGGCGCATTATTCCGGCCTGCTCTACGAACACGGCGGCTTCGTGGACGATATCCTAGTCCACAAAGTCGCCGACGATTTTTACTTCATCTGCGTCAACGCCTCGAACCAGGAAAAAGATTACGAACACATCGAAGCCATTCGTCTGGCCAAGGGCTTCGATGCAACAGTGGAATTCGCCAGCGATAAGTACGCACAGATTGCCGTGCAAGGCCCGCGTGCGCTCGAAACGCTGCAGAAAATCACACCCGCCGAACTCGCGCAGATCAAATACTATTGGTTCGAAGAGGGTCCCGTTGCAGGAATTCCCGCCCGAATCGCACGCACCGGGTATACAGGTGAAGACGGCTTCGAAGTCTACGTGGAACCCACGCAAGCCGCCCACGTTTGGAAGGCGCTGCTCGAAGCCGGTGCGGAGTTCGGCATTAAGCCGTGCGGCCTGGGCGCGCGCAATACGTTGCGCCTCGAAGCCAAAATGGCACTTTACGGACATGAAATCCACGCGTCGTTGAA
>JAYTGM010000587.1:0-8313 GCA_043733425.1 Terriglobia bacterium | reverse complement strand
CCTGGTGCAGGCGCTGCCGGTCGTCATCGGGCAGATGTTCCAGTAACCCGCGATTCGCCGCAACTGTTTCCAGCAACAGTGAAGCCGCGCGCACTTCTTTGAGAAGCTTATCGTTCACTTTGGTTCTTTCAAGCGATAGCTATAGTTGGCAAAATTGAAATCGTAAGAACTGCGATCCAGAGCCGGCTTCGCGTTTGTGGGGGGCATAAAACGCGCCAGCCGCTGCTTAGTGGCCTGATGAACCGGGTTGGCCGCCAGATTATGAAACTCGTTCTTGTCAGCAGTTTCGTCAAACAGCTCTTCAGACCCGTCGTTGTATCGCGTATACCGCCAGCGTTCATCGCGAACCGAGTGGTTGCCGGGCCAGTAGGTGGTCACTACCGGATCGTGTGGCGCTGTGTGATTTTGCAACTGCGGCTTCAAGCTGATTCCTTCGTTCAGCGGGTTCGCGGGTAACGCGCAAAGATCCAGCAGGGTGGGGTAGAGATCCAGCAGGCTCACGGGCTGCGGGCGCCCCATCCCCTTCTGGCGAACAGGCGGCCCCGCAATGATCAACGGTACGTGAGTAGAGCGCTGCCATAGCGTTGACTTATGAACATGCCGCTTTTCGCCCAGGTGCCAGCCGTTGTCTGACCAGAAGACCACAATGGTGTTGCTTGCGTATGCGCTGGCGTAAAGGGAATCTAGAATTTTGCCCACCATGGTGTCGGCGAACGTGATGCATGCCAGATACGCCTGAACCATATCACGCCATTTTTCATCTTTTACGATGCGCTCGAATTCGTCGCGGCGCGCTTCGGCAAATTTCTTTCCGGTAGGCGGAACATCGTCCAGATCGTCTTCCGGCACCACCGGCAGATTCACGCGATCCTTCGGATACATGTCGAAGTACTCTTGCGGCGCAAACATGGGAATGTGCGGGTGCCATAACCCCACCGAGGCGAAGAACGGCTTTCCATGCTGGCGCTTCAGGAACTGCCCTGCCCAATCCACCGCGCGCATATCGCCATACTCGGATTCCGTTTTAGGCAGCACGCCCCAATCGAACTCGCCCGCAAAGTTCTTGATTCCGTTGTGTGGATAGGCCGCGGGCGTAGGCTCTTTCTTTACCCACGGATACCATTCGGCGCGCCGGTACCAAGGGTCGTCAAACTGCTGCAGTTGAAATTCATCCCATTGATCGGGAGGGTTGAAGCCCGCCACGTGATGAAATACTTTCCCCGCGCCTGCCACATGATAGCCGTGCTTGCGGAAGTATTCCGGCATGGTCTGAAGGCCGGGCAGCGCGGGCCGCCAGTACTGCTCGTTATCGTAAACGCCAGTGGTGGAAGGCCGGCGCCCGGTAAACAAAGCGGTGCGCGAAGGGTTGCAAACAGGAGCGGCGCAGTGTGCATTCTGAAACAGCGCCCCCATTTTGGCCAAGCGATCGATGTTGGGCGTCCGCACGCCGGGGTAGCCGCCCAGGCACCCCACCCAATCGTTCATGTCGTCCACGCCTATCATCAGGACATTGGGCTGTTTTGTGGAGGCGGCGGTTGCGGCGGAAGCCGTTGTCAAAAGAAATTCGCGTCTGTTCATTCGAACAGATGCAAGTTACCACAGTGCGCTTGTCAGACCTGCGGCACGGGAAACGGATTGCGTTCCGCAAATTGCTTTTGGTGCCAGTAAGGGTACGGCAGGTTCACTTTACTCGCGCTATCCAGCTTGGCAATCTGGTCTTGCGTGAGCTTCCAGCCCACCGAACCGAGGTTGGCTTTCAACTGCTCTTCCGAGCGGGCCCCGATAATCACCGTCGAAATTGTAGGGCGGCTCAGTACCCAGGCAAGCGCAATCTGTGGGACCGTCTTACCCGTCTCTTTCGCCACCTCGTCCAGAGCATCCACAACCTGGTACAAGTATTCGTCAGGCATCTGCGGACCCTGCTCCGCGGTGACATGCAAACGGCTGTTTTCCGGCAGCGGTTGGCCACGGCGAATCTTACCCGTCAAGCGGCCCCAACCCAGCGGCGACCACACCAGCGCGCCTACACCTTGCTCGACAGCAAGCGGCATCAGTTCCCATTCGTAATCGCGGCCGATCAGCGAATAATAAACCTGGTGACCCACATACCGCGCCCACCCGTAACGCTCGCTCACGCTGAGCGACTTCATCAGGTGCCAGCCGGAAAAGTTCGAGGCCGCAAGGTACCGCACCTTGCCCTGGCGGATCATGTGTTCCAGTGCACTCAGAGTTTCTTCAACGGGCGTAGTGGCATCAAAGGCATGCAGATGAAAGACGTCGATGTAATCGGTGCCCAGCCGTTTCAAGCTGCGTTCCACGGATTGCAGCAGATGATAGCGGCTGGAGCCGACATCGTTCGGTCCCTTGCCCAAGCGGAACGTAGCTTTGGTGGAAATCAGCACGTCTTCGCGATTCAGGTGAGAAACTGCGCGGCCCAGTATCTGTTCACTGGCACCATCGGAATAGACATCGGCGGTGTCGAAGAAATTTAGTCCGGCCTCCATGCAGGTGTCGATCATGCGCCTGGCCTGATCGTCGGAGGTTTCGCCCCAGGCTTTGAAGAACTCGTTACCCGCGCCGAAGGTGCCGGTGCCGAAGCAAAGTTCGGGGATTTTCAGGCCTGAACGGCCAAGCTGTCTGTATTCCATGCGGCTTGGATGTTTATCGAACGCTGGAGGCTTCGCGGGATAGAGATAATAAAGAGCGATGCAAAGCCGTGCGGCCACGATGGTTCGAGAGGTGCTTGAATCCGGAAGACCGCTCACTTATATCCAGACCTCTGAGGAACAGCGCGTGGCAAGCGTTTTGCGCGAAATCGGCATGGGTCCGGTGTGGAGTTGGAGTTCGACCGAGGGCATGCGGAACAGCGCGGGCATTCAGCAGGCGAACACAGAGGGCCCTCGCGAGGCACTCGATTTTATTGCCCACCATGAAGGCGCTGCGATTTTTCATCTGAAAGATTTTCACGAGCCCTTGCGAAATTCCGCTGACGTAAGAAGGCGTATTCGCGATGTATATTACCAGTGTTTAGGAACGCATAAGTTCGTGGTGATCAGTTCGCCGGTGCACTTCATCCCGGAGGAATTAGCGCGGAGCATCGTTTTTCTACAGTTGCGGACTCCAGACCTGCTTGAGATCACAGAGTACTTGAAAGCGGAGACACAGGGTTCGCTGAGTGAAGACATTCTGGACCAGCTTGCACCGGCGTTGTTGGGCTTGACCCTCGAAGAGGCGCATTACGCCGTGGAGCGTGCCAAAACTGGCGGTAAGCAATTGGGCCCCGCTTCCGTTCCCGCGCTGCTGCTGGAAAAGCAGCTCCTGGTCAATCGCACCGGCGTTCTGGAATATGTAGCGGATGGCAAAGACCTGAACGAAATCGGTGGTCTGGAAGGACTGAAGCAATGGCTGACAGAGCGCCGGAAACTCTTCAACCTTCGCGAAGGATTGAAAGCGGAAATTGTGCCGAAGGGCGTGCTGCTGATGGGTATTCCAGGTTGCGGCAAGAGCCTCTGCGTGAAGGCGATTGCTTCCAGTTTTCAGTTGCCCTTGTACCGCATGGATATGATCGAGATCTTTTCCGGACGGCATGGCAAACCCGAAGGCGCCTTTGTTCAGGCATGCCGCATGATGGAAGACATCGCGCCCGCCGTGCTGTGGTTCGATGAGATTGAGATGGGGATAACCTCCACCGAATCGAGCGGCGAACAGGGCCGGATTTTCGCATTCTTTCTAACTTGGATGCAGGAAAAAACTAGTGGTCTGTTCGTTGCCGCGACGGCCAATCGCATTGACCTGCTACCGGCGGAAATGATCCGCAAAGGGCGCTTCGATGAGGTCTTTTTTGTCGACTTGCCGCTTGATGCTGAACAGGCGGAGATCTTCCGCATTCATCTGAGCCGCAGAGGCGTTGATCTTTCGAGGCTCAATATTCCGCAATTGACGAAGCTGACGAATGGCTGGACTGGCGCTGAAATTGAGCAGTGCGTGGTGTCCGCTTTGACGCGCGCGAGGCTTGCCGATCGGGACGTGGAGCAAAACGACCTGATCGATGTAGCGGCGAAGTTTGTACCGCTCTCGCGCACCATGAAAGAGCAGATCAGCAAGATCCGGAGCTGGGCATTCGAACGCGCGATACGCGCTTCTCCTTTGCCCCAGCGCTAGACCGGCAAACTTACATCTGCATAGATTTGAGACGCGGGCAGCCGGCACTCAGAAAACGCAAAAGGACGGCGAAAATTAGAGCTCCGCCGCCCTTCCCTGAGCGCTGGCTACGAACCGGCGGTTGCTGGTGCGGAAGAACCGTTGATGGCGCCGTTCACGCCGGTCGGGAAGAAGCCGCCGGAGGTGGCATTCACCGCGCCGCCATAGACAATATTTAACACCTGTCCAGGCGTGCGAATGAGTGCCAGGGCGTTCGAATCCACGGGCACAAAACGTGTGCCAGTGGGAGGAGGCGCCTGATCCAGCGCATCGACAGGCTTGGTGGGTGCCTGATACAGGGCGGCGTGCAGGCGGAGGATGCCCGCATGATAGGCTTCGACCGCGAGGATGCGCGCGGCAGCACCCAGAATGGTCGCGTTCTTGATCAACGGGGCGGCACCGGCATAGGCGGAAACGCCGACATCTTCGAACGACCGGGCCAAATTGATATAGCCTTCCTGGCTCTCAAACCCGGTACCCAGCGCATTCAGATTGATGGCCGGCTTCGAAATCGGCGTGACACCCAGACTGGTAAGCGTGGTGCGCAGGAAGGTGACGTGTTGCCGTTCATCCGCACCAATCTGATCTGTTGCAAGCGCTAAAGTTGAACCCTCAATGAAGGTGACCTTCTGGCCGCCGGTTGTAGCTCCCGCGGTGCCGCTGCCGGTGATACCAACGCCCATCTGGTCGATGGTTTTGCCCAGCCGCGCGACGGTATAGAATTCAGCTTCCAGATACTCCAGATTCAGAGCGAACTGAACAATGTCGGCGTCGGTGATGGTGGCCTGAGCTTGAGCTTTCGCAAGGAACGCTCCCACTCCGGCGCTGGCAAGACCTAACTGCCGGATGAAACCACGGCGGCCTTTAAACTTCTCATCGATATTCGTGAGGATATGTTCTGCTTGTGTCATTAAATTTTTGTCCTTTGGAGTGAATTATTGGAAATTTAGGGCTACCGTGTTAGCGGGAACACCATCGACAGTAAGGATGAGATTGACCGCGCCTTTCCCCACAAGAGTTTGAGGCAGCGGGCCAATGTTGACTTGATCTAAACCAGGGAACTGGCTTTGCGGACCTGCATACAGAACAGGAACGCGAACTCCGCCCACGGTCGCAATGACCGGGTTGAGAGAGTGACGCCGAATTCCAGTTCCGTACAGTATGAGATACACCCGGTCACCGGAGGTGGTGAGGTTAATGGGGGCCGCGGTGAATGACCCGGTGGTGCCCATAAAGGTGTTCTGCAAAGAGGTGACCCCCGCACCGGTCAAACGAAGCACCTGAGCGGCGGGCACTCCTTTTCCATCCGCATTGGCGGTTGCGAAAGCAGGGGCGATATTCGAAATCAGCAGAGTCCCGGTAGACATGCCGGCTGCCGTTGTCACGGTGACGGTTGCCTTTCCAATAGCGGCAGCTGCTGGGATCAGGTAATTGATCTGGCTGGGCGATACCAGGTACAGCGGTGCCGCAAACTTAGTGCCCGCGCTATCCACAATAGAAACGGACGAACCGGCGAGCGTGGTTTGAAGTGGCGGCGAACCTGCGGTGTTCCCGACTCCGAGATTCGTTCCGAAACCGGCAACGATCGAGTCAGGAGAAACCAGTGGTCCATAACTAGCCATGGACATGCTGGTGAATGTCCCCGTTTGCGAAAATGCGTGCGGGGCGAAAGCGCTGGTCAACAGCAAAGCGCTTAAAACGTGGCGTTTTATATGAAACATAGATGTGCCTTAGTGAACTCCTCTGCAGCCACTACGGCACACCTATCCTGAACGGATGTTTACGTTGGTGCTATTTCCACCATACAGCTTGCCTTGATCAAAAGACGAGTCGGAGAGACATCTGGCCGACGCGTCCGATATCGTTGGCCTGGCTTGTGATTTTGCCGAACGTGCTGCTGGTCGGGTTAGTATCGGGCGCGTTAAATTCGGGGTGATTCCAGACATTGAAGAACTCCACCCGGAACTGGAGGCGAACGCTTTCGAGCAACTTTGTGTTCTTGATGAGCGAGGCGTCCATCGTGTTTGAACCGTCTTGACGGATGTTGTTGAAGCGGCTGGGGAAAACACGGATTTCATTGCTTAACTGCTGACTGCTGACTGTGTTGAACTGCGATTTGTCGAAAGTGCGATCGGCGTTGTGAGAATCGAACTGGAGACGGCCACCGGAGTAGATGACGTCGTTATTGAAGGCAACGGGCGCGCCGGATTGGAAGGTGTAGACGCCGGCCAGTATCCAGCCGCCAATGAGCCGATCGACAAGCCAGGAAGAGTTGCCCCCAAAGGGTTTGCCCTTACCGAAGGGCAGTTCGTAATTGAAGTTGGTGACGAAGCGGTTGGGGCGGTCGTCCGGGCTGACGCGTTTTTCTAGGAACGGGTCGGTTTCATTGAGGCGGCTGCGGCGTTCCATCAGGCGGGAGTGCAGATAGTTGGCGGAAAACTGTAAACCGTAGCCGAAGCGTTTTTCAAGGCGCACCTGCACCATGTGGAAGTAAGAACTGCCGATGCTGTTGCCTTGCATGGTGATGTTGGTGAACTCAGGGAAGGGCCTGAGCAACTGGTTGACCCCGACCGTGGAGCCGTTGAGATTGGTGCCGGGAATGAGTCCGGCGAACGGATTCGGGACGACAGCGGTGTTGCGGTCGATCACTGCCGGATCGCGTGTGAGGGATGTGCTCAGATACGGGCGCGGGAGCGAATTGATCGGAGTATCGACGGGCAGGTGAACAGCATGGTTACCGATGTAGCCGACTTCAAGTACGGTGTCTTTCGAGAGCTGCCGCTGTAGACCGATGGTCCAACGAAGGGAGTACGGATTGAGTGGGCTCGGGTTGTAGAAGCTGATATCTTTTCCGAGAAACGTCGCGGCGCCGAGAGAAGATCCGGAGGGTGGCTGGATGCCGTTCGGGAACGGATTGCTCAGCGTGACATTCGGGGTGAGGTAGCTGTCGAGGGTGGAAACAACACTCGTGGTCTGGCTGAAGCCGGGCTGGTTGACACCGGTGGTGATGATGGGGAAATAGAACTGGCTGAAGCCGCCGCGAATGACAGTTTTGCCGCCGACGCCTGCGGGGGTCCAGGCGAAGCCAAAGCGCGGGCTGAAGTAGTGGGAGGGCGTGGTGTAGATTTTAGGATTGGCGCTGGAGGCGAAGGTGAGTCCGCCGGCAACGCGGAATTGGGAAGCAGGTAGCAGCGCGAGAGGCTTGGCGGCATAGGCGGATTGCGCGGCTGAGCCTACGGGATTAGCTGCGGCTATGTTGAAGCCGTCCACGGAGCGGTTGTACCGCTCTGTGGTGCCGAGATCTTTATCCCAGCGGATGCCGAGATTGAGGGTGAGGTTGGGGCGGACGCGGTAATCGTCCTGAAAAAAAACGGCGTTGTAGCCGGCCTGGTTGGTGCGCGCGGCGTTGACATCGAAACCGCCGCTTGAAGGGAGGCCGAGGAGAAAGGCGGCAAGGTCCTGCCCGAGCGGGGCGCTGGCGGAGTTATCGAGCGGTCCGCGGGTGAAATCCGTGCGGAAGACGTAATTACCGGAGGAGTTACCGTAACCGATGTTGCTTTCGCGATAGAGGCGGATATCGACGCCGGCTTTGAAGCTATGCGAGCCGACAACTTTGTTGAGGCTGGCGAAGACGGAGAAGATGTCGAAGGGAGTGGTATTGCCGCCGTTATCGCCAAGGTTTTGGAAGCCATTGATGTCTACCAAAGGAAGGACTACTTGGGTGGACTGCCGGACGAGCGAGGCGGGGAAGCCGAGCTTCGAGAAATCGAACCCCGATGAGGGCTTGGCGTTGCCTTCGACGAAGCGGTTCCAAGCGATACGAGTGTTGAGGAGTGTCGTGGGATTGAGTGTATAGACATCGTCAATGGTGGCACCGGCGTTGTCGCGTGACAGGAAGTTGCCGCTTCCGATATTGAAGAAGCGGTTGCCGCGATTTTCCACGCGCGCGTTGGTATGCACGGCTCCGAAGATTTTATGGCGGTCATTGATGTTGTAATCGAGGCGGCCGAATTCGCTATCGAACGTATCGCTGCGGATGGAGTTGGCGACATAGTTGTTGGCGCCATCGATGAGGCCGGGGGCGTTCGGGAGGGGATAGTAATTCAGGTAGGC
>JAYTGM010000586.1:0-3034 GCA_043733425.1 Terriglobia bacterium | reverse complement strand
CATTTGCGAGCGCGCTCGTGCTGGCTGTGCTGCGTCTTCCGCGTAAGCTGGTCGCGTGGATCGCAGTCGGCGCGACAGCGGCCTCCGCTGTGGTTTCCCTGCTTGTAACGATCTCTTTTCTGAGTGCTCCACCCGCCGCCAACGCTTACACGCAGGTCCTGTGGACATGGTTCGACGTCGGCGGCTTCCATCCTGAAATTGCCTTCTATCTAGACCCGCTCTCGCTCATCATGACGGTTGTGGTGGCTTTCGTCAGCCTTCTTATCCACGTCTATTCGGCGGAATTCATGATCGACGACGATGCCTACGCCCGATTCTTCGCGTATATGAATCTGTTTGTCGCTTCGATGCTGACACTGCTTCTAGCGAACAACCTGCCGTTGCTCTATCTAGGGTGGGAAGGCGTCGGCCTGTGCAGTTATTTGCTGATCGGGTTTTGGTATAAAGATCCTGCCAACGGCCGGGCTGGCCGCAAAGCTTTTATCGTTACCCGCATCGGCGATACCGCTATGGTTATCGGGCTATTCCTGCTATTTCATGATCTGGGCACGCTCCAGATTCAAGAGCTCATGCAGAGGGCCCCGCAACACTGGCAGGTTGGATCGTCCGCGGCTATCGCCGCCGCGCTGTTGCTGCTGGGCGGCGCCGTAGGCAAGTCGGCGCAGTTGCCCCTGCAGACCTGGCTTCCGGATGCCATGGCGGGACCTACTCCGGTAAGCGCTTTGATTCACGCCGCCACCATGGTGACGGCTGGCGTTTACTTCATCGCCCGCATGCACGTGTTGTACTCGCTTGCCCCCTTGGCGCAGACCGCGGTGGCGGTGATCGGTGCCGCAACTCTTCTGATTGCAGGGTTTAGCGCGCTCACGCAATGGGATATCAAACGCGTGCTGGCTTACTCCACCATGAGCCAGATCGGTTACATGTTTCTGGCTCTCGGGGTGGGAGCATGGCCGGCCGCCATCTTCCATTTCATGACGCATGCTTTCTTTAAGGCGCTGCTGTTTCTTGTGGCCGGCATCATTATCAACGCCGTACACGACGAGCACAACATCTTCCGCATGGGCGGTTTGCGCACGCGTCTTCCGTTCGCCTTCTGGACCTTCCTTATCGCGGGGTGTTCGCTGGCCGGGTTACCGCTGATTACCGCTGGTGCCTTCAGCAAGGATTGGATTATTTGGGGCGCTTTGAGCAGCGCCAATGGATCGCCGGAATTTTGGATCGTCGCCCTAGTGGGCGTTCTGTTGACCTCCTTATATACGTTTCGCGTGATCTTCCTGGTCTTTTTCGGGGAAGCGCATAGCGAGGTGACGAAGAGGCCGGGCTACGCCATGCTCATTCCCTGTTTCGTACTGGCTTTTCTGTCGATGGTCGGCGGATATCTGAAAATACCGTTTGCCCGATTCCTGGAAACAGTGCTGCCTTGGACCGAAGGCGCGCACCTGGCACCGGTCACTGAACTTGTGTCCGAAGGAATCACCGCATTGGTATTCGCGCTGGGAGTGTACCTGGCCTACATCTTTTTCCTGCATAAGAGATCGTACGCGACAGCGCTGGCCTCTAGCACGGCCGGCGCTGCGCTGCACCGTTTCTGGTTTTCAGATTGGGGAATGGACTGGCTCTATGAGCGGCTCTTCGTAGTGCCGCTGGTGTGGTTTGCGCGCGTCGACAAAGGCGATTTCATCGACGGTTTCTACACCGGCGTGGCCTGGCTGAACGAGTTCGCCTGGAGAGTTCTCAGGCGGACCGAGACAGGACGCCTGCGCTGGTACGCCGCTGGAATCGCGGCTGGGGCCGTGGTGTTCGTCGCGGTGGTGTTGTTCCTATGATCCTACTTTGGCTGATCGTCATACTTCTCGGCGGCGGCGTTGTTGCATGGCTGGTGGCGCGCACAAATCCGCTGCTGTGCCGCTGGATTTCCGTAGCGGCGATCGGCGTGGACTTCATCCTGGTGCTTGGTCTCGGAGTTCGCCATTTCAAAGCCAGTCTCGGCGGCACGGACAACTGGTTTGAACAGGTGAACTGGAGCTGGATACCCCAGTTCGGTATCCATTTTCACCTAGCAATGGACGGCCTCAGCCTTCTGCTTGTACTGCTGACGATGTTTCTTGGGATAGCGTCGGTGCTTGCTTCCTGGACCGAAATCACCACGGGCATCGGCTTCTTTCACTTCAACGTACTGTGGATTCTCGCGGGAATTGTCGGCGTCTTTCTCGCTCTAGATCTGTTCCTCTTCTACTTCGCCTGGGAGCTGATGTTGGTCCCGATGTATTTTCTGATCGCCATTTGGGGCCATGAACGCCGCGTGTACGCTGCCGTGAAGTTTTTCCTCTTTACGCAACTGAGCGGATTGCTGATGCTGGTCGCGATCCTGGCGCTGTATTTTGCGCATTACCGCGGCACGGGCACTTATACGTTTGAGTATGAGGATCTACTGCACACGCCGCTCGATCCGCATACGGCCATGTGGATCATGCTGGGTTTTTTTATCGCCTTTGCGGTAAAGCTCCCGATGGTCCCGTTCCATACCTGGCTGGCGGATGCACATACTCAGGCGCCCACGGCGGGCAGCATCATCCTGGCCGGACTGCTTCTCAAGACAGGCGCGTATGGCCTGATCCGCTTCGTAATCCCCCTGTTTCCGGGCGCGGCGCGCGAGTTCGCTCCCGTCGCGATGACTCTGGCGGTTGTAGGGATTCTTTATGGAGCTATCCTCGCCTTTGGGCAAACCGATCTGAAGCGTTTGGTGGCCTACACCAGCATTAGTCACCTTGGTTTCGTTCTTCTAGGAGTTTTCGCCGCCAACGCTCTGGCGCTTCAGGGTGCCTTGATGACTATGATCTGCCACGGAATCAGTACCGGGGCACTTTTCATTTTGGCTGGAGCGTTGCAGCAGCGCATGCACACACGCGAACTGGATGACATGGGAGGACTGTGGGCTGCCGTTCCCAGATTGAGCGGAGCCGCTTTATTTTTCGCGCTAGCGTCGCTTGGACTCCCCGGGCTGGGCGACTTCATCGGGGAATTTCTGGTT
>JAYTGM010000585.1:0-3036 GCA_043733425.1 Terriglobia bacterium | reverse complement strand
GCCAAAGCTGTTCCATTTCTTCAAGCGAAGTTTGCTGCCAAGTACCACCGTTTTGAGTTACGCCACGCTCCACATGCGCGAACCGGCCGCGGAACTTGGCGTTAGTGCGGCGCAAGGCCTGCTCAGGGTCCACTTTTAAATGGCGCGCCAGATTGACGACGGTAAACAGCAGATCGCCCAATTCCTCTTCCGTTTCCCGCTGCGTCTCTGCCGCCGCCAGTTCGCGCAGTTCTTCGTGTAATTTCTCCAGAACCTGACTGTTGTTTTTCCAATCGAAGCCTTTCGCGGCCGCGCGGCTCGAAATCTGCTCCGCTTCCACCAAGGCAGGCAGGGCACGGGGCACAGCATCCAACATCGCCGCCGGACGTTTCTTCTCCGTCGCTTTGATGGCGTCCCACTGTTTGCGAACGTCCTCCTCTGAGCGGATGTTGGATTTCCCTGCCTCTTCGACAAAAATGTGCGGATGCCGCCGGATCAGCTTGGCGTTGATGGCCGCGAGAGCGTCAGAAACCGTGAAGTGCCCAGCCTCACAAGCCATCTGTGAAAAAAACACTACTTGCAGGAGCAGATCACCCAACTCAGAAGCCAACTCCGGCCAGTCTTGCTTGTCGATGGCTTCCAGTACTTCGTAGGTCTCTTGCAGAAGAAACGGCTTAATGGTTTCAAATGTCTGTTCACGGTCCCACGGGCAGCCGTCCGCAGCCCGAAGCCGTGCCATTATGGCTATCAGTTCGCCGAATTGTTGCTCAGGATTCAATTTCTCAGTTTAGCTTTTCATCTAAGGCTACGTGCGGAACTTGGTTTCTTCTTTGAAGGCCTCGAGAGAGTTATAAACAATCGGGCAGTAACAAGCCCGATCCGCAAATTCCCACATGCGGCTCAGAATGGATCCTTCGCCGCGGACCATGTGAGGAAACCGCTGGCATATGTCAGGGCGGTCTTCGTAAATCAGGCACGTGTTGCCATCAAGAAAAGTGCAGCCTTTTTCCGTTCTGGCCAGAATAATCCCTTCGTCATCTGTCTTCGTCGTGTATTGCTTCAGAAACTGGGTGCGCTTGATTCGCATGGAACTCGCGAGTCTTTCTATATCGCGTTCGGAAAGTTTTACGGTAGCCACGCGGCAGCAGTTTGCACAAGTGGTGCAATCGATTGCATCTTCCACTCGCTCTGCCAGTTTGCGCAGGATGCGGTCTGAATGGTCGCGGCTCTTTAAGTGGCGGCGGAACTTTTCATTCTCGCCGCGCTTCTTTTCACCGAGCATCCGAATCTGAACAAGGTCGGTGATCACCTCTCTAAAGTACCGCCAATTGGCTGAAAAGCACCGAACTGCGTCAATTTAGCCAGAGTTGAAGGTATGCAAGTTATTCATTTAAAAAGAGTTATTGTTTGGTTTTAGACCTGCTTTAGCAGCGTACATGAAACCGCTATTCTTTTTCTGTTTCGGTGTTAGCTTAATGGCGCAGGACGCCACACCTGGTTGGCATCGTTTCGGGGAACGCTCTAATGGGTTTTCGAATTCTCCTGGACAAGCGGAAATGCCTCCAGGACAGATTCCCGAGGGTCAAGCGGTGCCGCCAGCCCCCCAGCCCCCTTATTCCAGTAATCAGCAGATCTATCCAGGTGCGCCGCAGCCTTATCCCGCTCAGCCTTATCCCGCACAGTCTCAGCCGCAGTATCAAAATCAACCGTACCCCCCTCAACAGCCGCGCTATGAATCACCACAGGGGCCGTTCAATCTCACGGTCCCGCCGGGAACGTGGATTACTGTTCGCATGAACGAACCCATTTCCAGCGAACGTGCGCAATCCGGAGATGTGTTCCTGGCAACTCTCGCTCAGCCGATTGTCGTCAACGGTCTCGTGATCGCGCGGCGCGGTCAAACCGTGCAGGGCCGGGTTACCGACGTTCTGAGAGCGGGCCGAATCAAAGGAACGTCAAGGCTTGGAATACAGATTACGGAACTGAGCTTGGTGGACGGGCAACAAATTCCGATCAACACGCAGTTTATTGAGCGGCATGGCGATACTTCTGTTGGTCAAGATTTAGGCGCAATTGGCATCACGACCGGTATCGGTGCAGCAATCGGCGCGGCGGCAGGCGGAGGTTGGGGTGCCGGAATTGGCGCACTCGCCGGCGCGGCTATCGGTACCACGGGAATTCTTTCCAGCCGCGGCCGTGAAACCGTACTGTTCCCGGAGCAGGTTCTTACTTTCCAGCTGGTAGCGCCAGTTCATGTAGTTTCTCAGGCTAGTGGAGCATTCCAACCGGGTTCGACCGCCGACTACGAACGGCCTACTCGTTTTGCCCAAGCGGCACCACTCGCCAGACCGGAATATCAGGCATATCCGTACTACGAAACTCCGTACTACGATACGCCTTTCTTCGGCTCATTCGGCGGATCTTTTTATTCCCGCCCGCGCTTCTATGGACGTGGTGGTTACTACCGTGGGTATGGCCGCCGCTGGTAATTAGCGTTGGTCGAAAGTGTTGCATGAGGCAACGGTTCCGTTCTGGTATCCGGTTCGGAACCATTGCATTCTTTGAGCGGAACTGCCGTGAGTGAACGTTTCCGGGCTCACTGTGCCCCGCGCCATCTTTTGGAGCCTGTCGTCACCTACTGCGGCAGCGGCCCGCAAACCGGCTTCGATGTCGTTTTGATCTAGCTTAATTTCAGTGGGATGGCTGGCCCAGACTCCCGCGAAACAATCTGCCTGTAGTTCCACCCGTACGGAATACTGGTTCCGCATCCGTGGATTGCGTTCTTCAGCCCGTCTCACCTGCTCTTCGATGCCCAGAATCTTCTGCACATGGTGACCCACCTCATGGGCCAAAACGTATGCCTGAGCAAATTCCCCAGGTGCTCCGAACCGGTTTTTTAATTCATCGAAAAAGCTGAGATCTACATAGACTTTTTCATCGCCAGGACAGTAAAACGGTCCGGTCGCGGACTGCGCCTGGCCGCAGGCTGAATCAATGGAATCACGGAACAGATCAAGTTTTGCGTGGCGATAGTTCTTTCCCGATTCCGGCAGCCGT
>JAYTGM010000584.1:0-3038 GCA_043733425.1 Terriglobia bacterium | reverse complement strand
TTTCAGCCGTGACATTGCGATTGAATGCAGAACCTGTCCAGCCTACGAACATCAGGACGATACCCATGTGCACCAGATACCCGCCATAGCGGCGCGTGTTCCGATGAGTGAGTTCCACAACGGCGTGCGCAAAGTTGATATTGTTCTTCTGGCCGATGGCTTTCGCGCCTTTGTAGAATTCCGAAGTTATGCTGGTTGCAACAAAGAGACAGAAGCCAAAGGAGATGAGTGCCCAGTAATTGTGAATGCCGGCAGCGAACAGGCCGACTGCCAGCGCGCAAGCCAGCACACCCGGAATGAGGAAGTTGCGCCGCAGGCTTTCGACGGACGTTCGCCGCCAGGCAAACAGCGGACCTACGCCGGTTAGGAACAATAAACCGAGCCCGATGGGAATCATCAGCCTGTTGAACCAGGGCGGGTCAAGTGAAATCTTTTCGTTCGTGACGGCTTCTGAAATCACAGGGAACAGCGTTCCCCAGAGGACCGCGAAACAGCTTGCCAACAAAAGGAGGTTGTTGAATAAGAAACTCGATTCGCGCGAAACCACGCTTTCGAGCTCGCTCTCACTCTTCAAATAATCCAAGCGATCCAGAATCAGATAAATGGTGGCTGCGATACCGAGTACCAGGAAACCGACGAAGTATTTCCCAATCGGCGATTCCGCAAACGCGTGAACAGAACTTACCACGCCCGACCTTGTCAGGAATGTACCGAAGATGCAGAGGAAAAACGTGGTGGCAATCAACGCCATGTTCCACACCTTCATCATGCCCTTCTTTTCCTGCATCATCACAGAATGCAGAAACGCCGTGCCTGCCAGCCACGGAAGCAGAGACGCGTTCTCGACGGGATCCCACATCCAGTAACCGCCCCAACCCAGGGCATCGAATGCCCAAGCGGAACCGAGCATAATTCCGCTACTTTGGAACAGCCAGGCCACAATAGACCATCGGCGGGTGGTGTGAATCCAGGCGTCTCCGGGTTGCCGCGTGATCAACGATGCCATGGCGAACGCGAACGGCACAGCAAAACCCACGTACCCCAGATACAACATCGGCGGATGGATCGCCATCGCGTAGTATTGCAATTGCGGATTGAGCCCCAGCCCGTCCGCTACGGACGTGACCACTTTGTCTACAGCCAACATTTGAAACGGGCTGGCGAGAAACGTGTTAAGCAGCAGGAAGAACGCCTGCACGGTGGACAAGATCGCGACGACGTACGGCATGATCTCGCGAAGTTTCCGGCGGTTCGTCCAGACCACAATGGCACTGTAGGTGGAAAGAATCCAGCTCCAAAAGAGCAGCGAACCTTCCTGCCCGCCCCACCATGCCGTGTACTTGTACAAAGTAGGCATATCGCGGTTCGAATGGCCAGCCACGTAGGCGAACCGGAAATCGCTCACTATCAACGCGTAAACAAGAATGCCCGACGCCGCGGTAACAAGGAACCACACCGCGTATACCGCGCGCGCGCCGCTCAACACCAGATACGGGCGGTGCTTAATTTTCCCCACAACGCTTGCCACTACTGCATAAATTGCGATGCAGAACGCAAGCAGTACAGCCAGTGCCCCTAAGTTTTCCATAGCGCTATTTTGCTAGATGCTTTTAGTTACCGCGGGAGCCACTTTCAATCCTCGAGGAGCTTCGCCCGGTTTCAACGCATACTTCGAAGAACATTTCGCCTGGATTTTATTGGCGCGGAAAACACCATCCGCACCCATACGCCCGTCAGCCAGAGCCTGCGCTCCGTCCTTGAAAGTATCCGGAAGCGGATCGCGCCCAGTGTAGGAAACGCGCAAATGCAAATTGTCCTGTGCCAGTGTAAATTCCACCAGATCGGCTTTTCGTAAAATTGAACCTTTTTCAACATCACCGCCGACCCGCAGGCGTTTTTCTTTTGATGTCTTCGGCATCTGGTTCAACTCAGAGATCGTCTTGTAGTAGGTTTGCGATTCGGACACGTTCGCCGTTGCCAGCCAAATCAGAACGCCGATGATGATGGCCATCAATCCGGCAAACTTCACATACTTGTTCATGGGGAACCTTCAGCTTCTATTATATGCCTCGCGTGCTACTCTACGCCGTGCCCTCCCTGACGCGCGTTGCTTTCCTGCTTATGGCCACGCTAGGGTGCGTTCAAGGCCAAACTGCGGGCTACGTTATCGAGACCATTGCAGGAATTGGCCGCCCCACGGGCGATAACGGCCCAGCGACAGCAGCGTTGCTGAATACCCCGGCAGGGATTGCCATCGACCGGTCCGGTAATGTTTTTTTCACCGAGGAGAGTGCCCACCGTGTTCGGAAGATTGACGCCGCGGGAAAAATCACGACCATTGCGGGCACCGGAATCCGGGATTATTCGGGCGATGGCGGCGCTGCCGTTCGCGCCAGTGTGCTCTCCCCTGCCGCGGTGGCGGTGGACCTATCGGGAAATGTTTACTTCTCCGATATCGCCGCAAATACGATTCGAAAAATAAGTCCGGAAGGGATCATCACGCGGATTGCAGGTACCGGGATTGCGGGATTTTCAGGAGATGGCGGGCAGGCAACCAGCGCGAATGTCAATCACCCATATGCCCTCGCGTTCAACGCGGGCTACTTATACATTGCCGACACGGACAACTACCGCGTGCGCCGGATCGCTCCCACAGGAATCATCACGACAGTGGTGGGCACCGGTGTCAATGCGGGAACACGGCTGGGTGGCCTCGGAATTACCAGCCCCGTCGCATCGCCCTACGGGTTAGTTTTCGATGCCATTGGCAATCTGTACATTTCCGAATATGGGCTCGATCGAGTGCTTAAGCTTGATCCCGCTCTCAATCTCACACTTTTCGCGGGATCGGGCGAACAGGGGGAAACGGGGGATGGCGGCTCCGCCCTGCTTGCCACCTTAAATGGTCCCAGCGGACTTGCGATGGATTCCTCCGGTTCGGTCTTTGTAGCCGATCAAAATGGCAACCGGATCAGAAAAGTTGCAAACGGAATTATCACCACTGTCGCCGGAAGCGGCCCGCCCGGCTTTTTCGGGGA
>JAYTGM010000583.1:0-20342 GCA_043733425.1 Terriglobia bacterium | reverse complement strand
CATTTTTAAACGCACTTTGCCGATTGTGCCCGGGTGCGGAGTATCCGTGGCGCACAGCACCAGTTCGCCTTCATCGATCAGGTACATCAGGCAGGAATCGCACTCCATAAACTCCACAACAAGCGCCACCACGCCCTGCAGAACTTCCTGCAGGCTCATGTCACGCACCATGAAGCGGCTCACTTTCTGGAAGAGCCGGAGTTGCTCTTCCGTCCGTTGGAGGCGCAGTTCCAAGTCCCGTGTTTTCGCCACGCTTCATTATTGCCCTAAAATCATAAGGTCATGGAAAGCCCCGGGCCGCAAGGGTCCGCATCTTGGGAAGATCCCCAATGCGCATTCCGCATTGAGTGGGAAGCCCACAAATTAGACCAGGTCCGCATTGCTGTAGTGGACGCTTTATACGCCGTGCCGCGCGGCGGAATTGAAATTGGCGGCGTTTTATTGGGCCAATTCAATGGCAAGCTGCTGTCGATTGAAGATTGGGCGCCCATGGAATGCGAACATCTGACCGGGCCTTCCTTCGTGCTTTCCGCGAAAGATCACGCTGCGTTGAAATCGCAAATAGAAATGCTGGGCACCAAGGTGGTGGGCTGGTTTCATTCGCACACCCGGAGTGAAATTCATTTCTCGCCTTTAGATCTGTTGCTTCATCATGAATTTTTTCCGGGGCAGTCACAGGTTGCCATGGTGCTTCGGCCTGCGAACATGCAGCCGGTCTTGGCTAATTATTTTTTCCCTGGGCCAGACGGCTCCATGTTGCGGGGCGCAAGCGATTTCACGCTGGAGACAACACGCGGAGAAAGCAAGGCCCGCTCGCGATCCGGTGCCGTTATTGCCGCCGCTATGCCAAAACCAGCTCCTGCGGTGCTGCCGAAGCCCGTCCTGCCAAGTGCAGTCCGTGCCACACCCGCGAATCCTCAGCCGTTTGTGCCCGGTCCAGGAGTTTTAGCCGCTGCTGCTCCCAGGGAGAAACCTAAACCGGTGGAGCCGCCGAAGGCATCGCCAGTCGCGCCCCCGGTGCCCATGAACTTCCCGGAACCGCCTCGGCCGGCACGGCATGAAGAGCCGGAGGAAACTTCGCATTTCGTCCGTTACGCTGCCTGGCTGGCAATTCTTGTTTTGGCGGTCTCTGCTTATCTAACGCGCGAGAGTTGGGTGCCCAAATCGCCCGAACCCCTGAAACTTCAGGCCTCCGATGTGGATGGCAAGCTGTTGATTCGTTGGATACCCGTGCGGGACGCACAGGTTGGGCAACTCAACATCAAAGACGGAAACAAGAGTACCGATGTAACGCTTGATGCTCTCCAGTTAGAACAGGGCTATTACGTGTTTGCACGGCAGGCGGTCAACGACACGGTCCATCTGAAAATAGGCGATCGGGAAGAGACGACCAGCTTTGCCGGACCCGTCGCGATTCGCGGAAATTCAGAGCCGCCGCCCCAACAGAAGGAATCAAAAATCAAATCGGAGCGGCAGGAAGGCAAATGAGCGCGTATCTGGCATGTTTCGAACAAGACTGCCGCCAACAGTTTCCGGCAGATCAGGTAATTTACAATTGCCCGCGGTGCGGCGGCCTGCTGGAGGTGCAATATTCGGGCACTCAGCCGCCGGCCCATGAACTGAAGCGCACTTGGCGCGAACGGCGGATGAGCAATGCGCCTCTGGATCAAAGCGGCGTGTGGCGTTACCGGGAAGCCATTCCGTTCCTCGACGATTTGACCCACGCCGTGACTCTTCGCGAAGGATCGACACCGCTGCTGCCGGGTCCGCATGCCGCGCGCTATGGCGGGCTGGATACCCTGGTCTTCAAGCATCAGGGCTTCAACCCGACAGCATCGTTCAAAGACAACGGCATGACGTGCGGCGTCGCGCAAGCCCGGCGGTTGGGGCGCACGCGCGTAGCCTGTGTCTCAACCGGAAACACGTCCGCCTCCATGGCCGCGTATGCCGCGGCGGGGGGCTTGCATCCGCTAATCTTCATACCGAACGGCAATATCTCTTATGGCAAGCTGGCCCAGGCGCTGGACTACGGCGCGCGCACCTTTCAGGTGGATGCCAACTTCGATCAGATTTTAGCGCTGGTCCGCGTGCTGGCCGAAAAGCTGGGAATCTATCTTTTAAACTCCATCAACCCGTTCCGCATCGAAGGGCAAAAAACGATTGCGATCGAGATGATGGACCAGCGCGATTGGTCCGCTCCGGAATGGATTGTGCTGCCCGGAGGCAACTTGGGCAACACCTCCGCATTCGGGAAAGCTCTGCGCGAAATGCATGCCGCCGGTCTGATCAGCCGCATGCCGCGGCTGGCGGTGGTGCAAGCGGAAGGCTCCTCGCCATTCTTCGATTACATGCAGCACAAAGGCGAGTTCACCGCGAATACACATCCAGAGACGCTTGCGACCGCCATCAAGATTGGCGACCCGGTGAGTTGGCCGAAAGCACGGTTTGAGCTTGAAGCCGCCGGCGGCGTGGTGGAGCGCGTGACGGAGCAGGAGATTGCCGATGCGAAAGCTGTGATCGGGCTATGCGGCATTGGGTGTGAACCGGCATCCGCCGCCACCTTGGCGGGGATTCGGAAGCTGACCGCCAGTGGTGTGATGCGGGCCGATGCGGATGTGGTGGCCGTGCTAACCGGGCACGTTTTGAAAGATCCCGATTACATTTTTCGCTATCACACCGGGACGCTGCAAGCCCCCGATGGTTCAGCCATCACGCCGCACTACGGAAATAAGCCCGTGGTGGTGGCTAACGATGCCGATGCAATCGCAAAACTGATCGAAAGTTAACTTACAAAGCCGACACGGCTTTGGCCAATTCTTCGTAAGTCATGGAACCCGGATGATACAGCCGCACAACGCCCTGCTTATCCGATAGGACAAACGTGGGCGTGGTGCTGGATCCATAGTTCTTGAAGTTTTCTTCGTTCACCGGAACTGCAAACGTGTTGAAGAACTGCTTGCGTACTTTTTCAATGTAGGCAGTTTCCTGTGCGGGCGAAGCCTCTGCCCCGCCTTCCACGTAGCCGTAATGCTGCGTCGGCCCGATGATGGTCAACTGGGGAAATTGTTTCTGCAAGCGCGCCACCACGGGCGCATCACCGCGGCAATCTGAACACCAGTGCGCCCAAAAGAAAAGCAGTACCGGTTTACCTGAAGCGGCAGGTGTCGCAGGGCCCAGCCGCGAAGCCATGTTAAGCTTCGGCGCGGGCTTGCCTTCCAGGCTCAGCAGATGAATATTCTTCTGAATTCGCGCGCGTAGGGAAGTACCGTAATATTTCTTGAGTTCGCCTTGCAGATAAGTCACGGCGCCGGAGCGCGAGCCTTGCGCATTCATGGCCTGCGCTTCCACCTCAATGGACGCACCCAGCGCAAGCGGCAGGTTTGGTTCCTTGTCCAGGGGGCGGGTCTTTAACAGGGCAACTGCTTGCGCGTAGATCTTCTGAGCGCTCGCGGAGGCGGCGGCGTAATCGTGGCTCTTCAAGAGCGCCCGCGCCTCTCTGCTCTGCATTTCAAGTTCGTCCGGAGCAGGCATGGTGGCCAGAAGCAAGGCAAGTAGGAAGATCATGCAGTCATTGGTTGCGTGGCAGCCAGAATGTCTTCTGAATTATCGCTGATCAGATGCAGCGTGCGTTCCGCGTCCTGGTTCACCCAGCCTTCGCGCCACCCTGTTCGGATAGCTGCCCATGTGCCGCTCATGGCATCGTCGATCCCGGCTAGATTCAGATTGCGCTGCTTCAGCACAGAGCGAAAAGCCTCAAAAGCGGCTTCCGGATTGGCCGTCTTGACAATCAGCGCGGTGCGGTTTCCGGCCGGCCTCGGCTGGAAGGCGGGGTTCACTTCAGCGGCAAATTGCCGGATGGCGTCATGATCGCCCGGTCCGAACGGAATTGCATTAATTACCAGCTCCGCCCCTTTCGGACCACGCACGCGCCCAATCAGGATAGCCTTCGGGAACAGACCGCTGGACGGAGTGCTGGCAGGTGCCATACGCAGCAACATCGGCTGGCGCTCCAGGGCATCGATAGCCAGATAAATGGCAGACCCGTGGATGGGGTCGCGCTCCAGAGAAGCGAAATACGGAACTGTATCGGTCAGCGTGAGCATCTTCGAACGTGCTGCAATGCGCTGGCGGATATCATCGGTCAGACTCTTATCGCCCGCATTTTCAAGCACAAGATTTGCCAGTTCGGCTGCTTCAGCGGTGCGAACCGGCAAATCGAACAGACTGGGGGTCATGAGATATTCAGGCTTTTCAGATACTCGCGAAACGGTCCGCCCAGGTCCGCGCGTTTGAGGGCGAGTTCGACGGTAGCTTTCAGGAAGCCGAGCTTATCGCCGGCATCGTAGCGCGTACCCTCAAAACGATAGGCGTAAATCGGACGGCTACGGAGCAGGTGCTTCAGCGCGTCAGTCAGTTGGATCTCGCCACCGGACCCAGGTTGCACGCTTCCGATGGAGTGGAAGATTTCGGGCGTCAAGATATAGCGCCCGATGATGGCTAGGTTCGAAGGCGCATCGCTGGCCTTCGGCTTTTCCACCATGTCGCGGATGCGGTAAACGCGGTCGCGCGTTCCGTTGAATTCAATCGGTTCGGCATCCACCACGCCATACGCGGAAATCTTATCGTTCGGCACTTCCATAACGGCAAGCACCGGCGCGTTGAAGAACTCGTAAACATCCAGCAGTTGCTTGATGCAGGGCACTTCAGATTCAATCACGTCATCGGCCAGCACCACCGCAAACGGTTCGTTACCGACCAGTGCGCTCGCGCGCAGAACCGCATGCCCCAGCCCCAACGCTTCCTTCTGGCGGATATACGAAACATCGATCATGTCCGATACATCGCGGACAATCTTCAGCAGATCCGTCTTACCTCGCGTCTTAAGCATATTTTCCAGCTCAAAGCTGACATCGAAATGGTCTTCGATGGAGCTCTTGCCACGCCCGGTCACGATGATGATGTTTTGAATCCCGGATTGCATCGCCTCTTCCACGCCATATTGGATAATCGGCTTATCCACAACAGGAAGCATCTCTTTCGGCTGAGCTTTGGTGGCGGGCAGGAAACGCGTACCGAGCCCCGCTGCGGGGAAAACGGCTTTTCGGACTTTTGCAGGCATCAGCTTCTAGTTTCCTACAAGTACCCGCATGGCTACTCGGGAATTACCAGTGGCACGGGCCGCGCGGGATGCGGCAACACCAAAGCGCGGAAACCGAAATTCGAAAGAATGCTTTCAGCCGTAAGCACTTCAGCGGGAGTGCCATATGAGGCTGTCCGGCCCTGTTTCAGCACTAGGATTTTGTCTGCGTACTCTGCTGCCAGGTTCAAATCATGAACGATAATCAGAACCGCGGCACCGCGGCGCGCGAAGCCGCGGGCCACCGCTAACATCCGGTGCTGCTGAGCGGGGTCCAAGTTGGCCGTAGGCTCGTCAAGCAGCAGACTCGCCTCAGGAGAATCCCAAATCTGCGCCAGCACACGCGCCAGTTGTACGCTTTGCTGTTCACCGCCAGAGAGCTCCGTATAAATCTGCTGTTCCAAACGGCTGGCTTCCGTGGCGGCGAGAGCTTGCCGCGCGATTTTGTAATCGTCAGCCGTTTCCGCGCGGGCCACGTGAGGCGACCGGCCCATGAGCACCACCTCAAGAGCGGTGAACTCAGCCGACAGCGTGGAAACTTGGGGCAGAACCGCAAGCACCTGCGCTCGCGCACGCTCGCTCCATTGCGTAAGCGGCCGGCCGTTCAGTTGAACCTGGCCGCAGGTGGGAGACCACTCACCTGAAAGGAGCTTGAGAAGAGTGGACTTCCCCGCCCCGTTCGGACCGATTATGCAGAGCACCTCGCCAGGGCGTACTTCGAGCGAGACATCATGGAGAATATTGCCCCTTGATAGATCCGTGACCTGGATCATGGCATGAAGCGCAGCTTGCGGTTGCGCAGCAGCAAGTAGAGGAAGAAGGGCGCGCCGCCCAGCGCCGTGATAATGCCAATGGGCAGTTCCGCTGGCACAACCAGCGTTCGTGAAATCAGGTCGCAAGCCAGAAGAAGAGCCGCGCCGAACAATGCCGAAGCAGGGAGCAGGCGGCGGTAATCCGGTCCGACAAGAAAGCGCAGAATGTGCGGCACTACCAAGCCGACGAACCCGATGATGCCGGTGAAAGCGACAGACGCGCCGGCCGCCAGCGCCACTGCCAGAATGATGAGGCGCTTGGCGGGTTCCACCCGCAGCCCCAGATGATGCGCTTCGCCTTCGCCCAGCAGGAAGGCGTTTAGAACGCGCCCTTGCCCCGTCAGCACCAGAATGGGAATCAACACACAAGGCAGCATGATGGCCACCGAGATCCAGGTAGCGCCGCCTAAGCTGCCCAGCTTCCAGAACGATACGTTGCGGATTTGCGTATCGGTGGCAAAGAAGGTGAGCAAAGCGGAAAATGCGTTCGCAATGGCGTTGATTGCGATGCCGGCCAGCAGCACGACCGCGATCATCATTCGCCCCGCCGCATGTGACAACCGATAGACCGCGAATGTAGTTGCAAGCGCGCCAAGGAAGGCTGCCGCCGGAAGCAACAAGACCCCTGGATATTGCGCCAGTTGCAGAGAAGCGACATCGCCCGCAAGAAAGACTAGCGTCGCGGCCAGTGCGCCGCCTGAAGAAATGCCGATTAAGCTTGGGTCCGCCAGTGGATTGCGCAACAGCCCCTGCATGGCTGTACCGGAGATTCCCAAACCCGCGCCCACCAGCCCTGCCAGTAAAATGCGTGGCAGACGGATGAACAGAAGTACGGCTTCGTGCTGTGAATCCAGTTGCCCTGAAACGGGGAATCCAGCGCGATGCCACAGGATGCGCAGGCACTCTGAAACAGGAATCGCAACAGCGCCGCGTGCTGTGCTGGCGGCCATCAGCACGATCAGCACCGCTCCCAACCCGGTGAGCAGCAAGGGCAGTGGGAAGCGGTGCGGTATCGCGGAAGGCATCTAAAACGAACCGCGGAAGTAATACGCGGAAAGCGCGAATCCGGTAATGATGATAAAAGTTTTCAGAAGCAGCGGACTCATGCGCTTTGAATAGGAAGCGCCCAGATACCCGCCGGCCAGCGCTGCCGGAAGCATGAGGGGAACCTTGGTCCAATACACCGCGCCCGCTACGATGAACGTGATTACCGCGATGCCGTTCGCAACCGACGTGCAGATCACCTTAAGCGTATTAATTTGCGTGAGGCCCTTCAACCCTGTGAATGAAAAGAGCGTGATGATCAGAAAACCGGAGCCCGCGCCGAAATATCCAATGTAAAAGCAGATCAGCGTAAGGCCGATGAACAGGCCCGCCGAAAAACGAAGAGTGGTAATCGGCTGCGCCGGTTCGCTGGCCCGCAGGCGCCTCAACTGCTTCATCGCCGGTTCACTCACCGCAAAGAGGATTGTCGCGAAAAGTAAGAGCCACGGCACCAGCTTCAGGAACATAGCCTGGTCCGTTTTCAGCAGGGCGACCGCCCCGGCAATGCCACCGATAGCAGACGCAAGCACGGCGGGCATCACCATGGGCCGGACCGTACCCAGTTCCGAACGGAACGCAAAGATGGACGCGATCTGGCCGGGCCACAAGGCCACCGTGTTTGTGGCGTTTGCGTTTACCGGCGGCACGCCAACCGCCAGCAGCGCGGGAAACGAAAAAAACGAACCACCGCCCGCGGCGGCATTCATTACGCCAGCCAGGAAAGAGGCGGCAATTAGAATCGAATCTTGGTTCATCGGTTGGCTGGGGGAACGCGCGCAATGCGGACAATGGTTCTGGCACCCAGGGAATGGGGCAGTTCGTACCGCAACACAATTTCCATTTGCACCCGCCTGCGTTTCGCTTCCCCTTGTGCGTCTCTCATTTCACTGTCAACATCCGGGCCTTTGTATAACAAGGCGCGCGCACCCTGCGCAAACCCCGTGGCGAAGTACGTCAGTGCGCGTTCCAGCGGAGCCACCGCGCGGGCGGTAATCAGGTCCACGCGATTCTTCCGGAACAGGTCTTCGGCGCGTTCGGCGCAGACTTCCACATTGTCCAGCCCCAGCGCGGCGACCGCGCTTTCCACGAATCGGGCTTTCTTCTGCGTGGAATCCACCAACAGAAACTGAGTATCCGGCAGTGCCACGGCAAGCGGGATACCAGGAAACCCTGCGCCGGTGCCAGCATCCATCACCAGGGTGGCCCCTTGAAATAACTCCCAGGGCATCACGGAATCGACAACGTGCTTGACTGCCGCTTCGCGGGGACCGGTGATGCTGGTCAGATTCATGTGCTCATTCACGTCGCTAATGAGGAGCAGGTGGTGCGCTGCTAAGGACACTACGCGATCGCGATTGGGCAGGCCGGGGGGAAGCGCAAGATCGAGTTCCCTTTCAAAGTCCACACCTTATCGTACCTGCCACGTTTGTTGTCAGCCCAGCGCCGCCATCCGCTTCACGACGTACATGCCGGCATCGGCCTGGCGGATCAGATCGGACGTATCCCCAACGTCTTCCGGATAGAAGGCCATGCCGCAACTGATGCTGAGCGTGACGGGGGCACCGGCCACCATAATGGGCTCAAGCAATGAACTCTGAAGCCGCTCAACCAGCGCAAGCACGTCGGGCCGGGTTGCGAACCGCTCTGTGAGAACTAAGAACTCATCGCCGCCCACGCGGGCCAGGCAATCGTCAGGATGCACAACCGATTGAAGCCGCCGGGCAACCTCTTTCAAAGCGCCGTCGCCCGCATCATGGCCGAAACGGTCGTTGATCGCCTTGAAGCGGTCCAGGTCCACATAAATCAGTGCCACCGGCAAGCCTGTCACGATGGACCGCGTGTGCACTAATGCCAGACGTTCATCGAAAGTCCTGCGGTTTGGCAAGCCGGTTAGCGGATCGCAGAACGCAAGCTTTTCAATGCGCTTGCGCAGCCTGAGATTCGTTGCGGTAGAAAGTCCGAACAGGCATCCGATGAGGCATACATTGAGCGTGAGCAACGTCAGCGTGGGCAGCCACCCATGCTCCGTTGAACTTTCCTGGCCGGGCAATAGCACCCAAACCGCGCGCAGCGTTTGAACGGAGCCATACACCAGCAAACCCAAAGCACTGACGCCATATGTAAAGCGGTCTTCCCTCGGCATTCGGCAGGACATGGTCCAGGCACCAGCAAAGCAGATCACGGCAATAGTGAGTGCGAACAATGTGTGCCGTAACGGTTTAATGTCATGCACGAAAGTGACGTAAGTTTGCGCCACTACGAAAGGCAAAACCATGCAGGCCATCACCCAGAAAGGAAGCCGGCGGAAGCCGCGAAATTGCCGAGTGCCGTGAAGAATCAGCAAGAGACCGAAGACCATTCCCGTGTTGCCGAACCACGATGCGGCTTTCCCCACCAACGGCTTGGCGAAAAAAGCGATTGCGAAGCTGAAGCAAATCAAACTTAAACCGGCGGCCATTGTGGTTAATCCCGTCATGGGCCGATTCACGCGCCACACAAACACGGCCGCGATCAGTGCAATGACCATGTTGAGCAGGGTCATCACAATCAGGGTGGGAAGATCGAGCAATATAGTCATTTGGAATCAGGGTAAAACCGGGAAGCGAGTTCACGAACGGCCTTCCCAATCCCAGGACCGAAGCCCTGGAAGTACATGTCGCTAACCGGGATTACGCAGCCTGTTTTGCCTGCGGGAGTCAGCGCGATACCAGGAAGGCGCTTAACCCCTTCCAAGCCACCGGCACGTTCAAAGGAACGCTCCGTCATGACAATGATTTCCGGTGCTGCCGCGATCACACCTTCCTCAGTCAAAGGCCGGAACCCGTCGAACTGTGTAATGGGGTTAATGCCGCCAGCAAGCTCAATCATCTCGGCAATACGAGTATTCCTGCCCGAAAGATTGCCCCCCGGCATATTCGCTCCCAACCCGCAAAAGATTACCCTGGGTTTTGTAGGCATGCTCTTCAATCGCGCCGCCGTGCTTTCCATGTCGCGATTTAAACTCACGATCAATTCTTCTCCGCGCCTTTCTTTGTGCAAAAGCTTTGCAACCTGGCGGATGCTGGCGCGCACCTCATCCAGCTTGTAGTTGCGCGCGACAACAACCGTCTCCACGCCCGCACTGCGGATTTGTAGAATGGCTTCGGGCGGACCGGCATCGACGGTAGCCAGAAAAAGACTGGGCTTCAGAGAAATAATCCCTTCCGCGTTGATTGTCCGGAATGCCCCCACCGACGGTAACAATTTCGTTTGCGGAATGTAATCGCGGCTTGAATTATCGGTGGCGACCATCGCCGAACCTTCGCCCAATGCGTAGACGGTCTCTGTAAGCGAGGTACCCACGGTGATGATCCGCTGCTGGGCGGCTGCTACTGGAACTGACGCCAGGACGGCGGTTATGAGGAACGCAGATCGCCTCAAAACTGCAGCCTCAAAAGGAACTGGAACTGTCGCCCGGGATCGACATTGGCGATTCCGCTTAAGCCCTGGCCGAGTGCAGGCGAGACGGATGGGTCTGGCAAACCACTGGCCAGATTGCCGTAGATTCCTTGTTTCAACACGACGTTCGAATGATTCAGAATGTTCGAACCTTCCGCGCGCGCGCTGGCGTGCACACGTTCGCCCAAACGGAACTCCTTTTCAAGGAAGACGCCGGCATCGTAAGTAGGTGTGCCACGCCCTGTGTTGCGCCCAATTACGACACCGTGGATGACGGGGCGGTCCGACGTGGTGCTATCGCCATTATTATCCGCACCGGTGGTGATATTGAACGGGCGGCCGGAAGCAAGAGTGGTGAAGGTGCCGGTAGAGATGCCGAGCGGCAACCGGTACCACCCACTGAGCACGGCCCGGTGCCGTTGATCGAGCAGCGAACTGGCACGTTCTGCGCGGCCGATGAAGTTCGCGTCATTCGGATCGGTATTCGAATCTGTTTCAGCGGTGTTAATGGTGTGGGACCACGTGTAGTTTGCCAAAAGAGACAGGTTGTTGCCCAAGCGCTTGTGAACGCGTACCTGCAACCCGTGATACAAGCTGGATCCATCGTTCAGCACGGCCTGGATGCGCCGGTAGCCGAAGTTTACGGGAATGATGGGGCGCGTCAGGTCTGCCGCTGCTCCGGAACGGGTTTGACCTGGCAGTGTCCGGATAAATGGAGCGGGCGCGTTCAAATCAAGTGTGCGATCTGTCCGGATGGTGTGCTGATATACGTAGTCGGCACTCAGAAACCACTGCGCGCCAAATTCGCGCTCAAGCCCCAGGTTGGCCTGTTGGGTGTACGGGTTCAGAAGCTTATTTGGATAAAAGCGCAGCTTGCCGACATTGAAAAACTGGTTGTAATAAGTGCGGCGCCCCGGCCGGATCACCAAATCGCGCGGCGGCACGGCGGCGCCGGCTGGAAGGGTGGCCAGCGGTGCGAGAGTTTCAGGAAAACCTAGTTGCCCAGGCGCGGCAGTAAACGTGAAGATGCCAGTGGGGCTGCTCTGGCTGAACTGCGCACCCAGATTGGCGCGCAGCTCAGAATAGTAAATCCCGTAGCCGCCACGCAGTATGGTTTTCTGGTTGCCAAGGAGGTTATAAGCGAAGCCCGCGCGCGGGGAAAAATTATTACGGTCGTCGGTAAACGTCTGGCGTTCGTACCGCAAGCCAAGGTTCAGCGTGAAGCCGGGCGCCACCCGGTAGGTATCCTGCACGAAGAGCGCCCAAAGCCATTCAGAGATGTTGTAATTCGAATTCCCGAAGCTTTGCGTGTAGCGCGCGGCATCCGCGATGGTGAGCGCCGAAGTAGGCCGCGCAAGAGGCAGGCCGGTCTTAAACGTGAACTGGCCTAGCACATAGCCGGAACCGAACTCCGTACCCTGCCCGCCTGAGGAGGAATGGATGGCGTCTGCCCCCACGCGTAAACTATGCAAGCCACGCGTGACGGAAAACGTATCCAGCACCTGGTACTGGTGATTGATCAGGTTCGCCGCGCGGCTTTCGCCTTCCGTGGAAACGCCGGGCCGCACAAACTGTGTGCTGGCACCCGCGGGCTGAAACTGAGTGATGGGCGACCCCAATTGGAACTGCAGGCGCAGTTCATTGATGGCAGCGGGGTTCACAATGGTGAGGTCTGAAAGCTGGGCGGTATAGGTGCGTTTGTGGAAAACGCGCGCGGCGCTGGGGAGCGAATTCCCGCCCACGGCGTCGGCCGGATTGGTATCGAAAAAGCGGTCGAAGTTAATCTTCGCGTTCAGTGTATTGCGCTGGTTCAGTTGATGATCCACGCGCCCGAGCAGGAGTGCCTGTTGAAAGTTGCCTGTATAAATGCCGGGAGCAAGCGCGCTGCTGATGGCGGAATCGCGGTGCCCGTTGCTGTATTCGCTGGACAAAAGAAAATGGGTGTAGTCCTGAATCAGAGGCCCCGATACCGCGCCGCTTACCTGCTGCAGGCGATCTTCCGTCCGGAGCGGTGAGTTCGGGCTGCTAGCTTCTAAAGGCCCCGGCCGGAAGAGGTAGACCATGTCCCCATGCAAGACGTTGGTGCCGCTCTTTGTGACAACGTTGACCACCCCGCCAGCCGAACGCCCGAATTCGGCGCTGAAACTATTAGGAGCCACCGTAAATTCCTCAATCGCGGCAAACGGAAGATTCGTGAAGATGGATTGGCGGCCCCAAGCATCATCACCGGTGGAGCCGTCAACCACGTAGGGAGTTTGGCGGCGGCCAGCACCATTGACGACGAATAGCGTGTTGTTCAAAAAAAGATCGCCACTGCCGCGCGCGGGGCGGACGGCGGAATCTCGCAGAGGCAATGTCGTGATTTTTCTGCCCAGAATGGGCGTGTGTTCAATGGTGGCAAGATCAAGCCGCATTTCCAGTTTGGGGGAATCGTGGCGGGCACCGTCGGCGGTTCCCAGCACGTTTACCTGCGCGCGTAAACCTTCCAACTCCAGGGTGACGTTCACAATGGCAGCTTCATTGGCACGCAAACGCAGAGGTGCGGGCATGGCGATACTGAAGCCCGTCTTGGTTATGGAAAGCTGGTAGCTGCCGGTCAGGGGAAGGCCCGCCAAGCTGTAACGGCCCGCGGCATCCGTGCGGGTTTCGCGGTGTGTTCCCGTGTCAATGTTTCTGATGTCCACTTGCGCCGCGAGCACCACGCCACCGGTGCGGTCCGTCACCTGGCCCTGAAGGGTGGCGGTATCGGGGGTCTGGGCACCGGCAATGGTGAGGAACAACAGCAGGTTAAGGCTGAATCGCACCGCCATAAGCCCCTCAGTCTAGCAGTTGTGCTATACATGGGATTTACGAAAGAATATGGCTTATGTAATCGCAGAACCCTGCATAGGGACCAAGGACGCAGCCTGCGTAGATGCTTGCCCCGTTGACTGCATTCACCCGAAGAAAGACGATCCCAAGTTTGCTGAAGTGGAACTGATTTATATAGATCCAGTGGAATGTATCGATTGCGGTGCTTGTGTTCCCGTTTGCCCTGTTTCGGCAATCTTCGCGCTAGACGATTTACCTGAAAAGTGGGACGGATTCACGAAGATTAATGCGGATTATTTCGGCAGATAGTAAGCAGCACGTTGCTTGGTGCGGCAGCTTGATAAAACTCGGGCTGCGCGCACCAGTCTTCAACATCGTTATTCGGTCCAGTAACTGACCAGCAGGCCCTCACCCGGATTATCGGCGTCAACGGCCAGTTGGAAAATCGGGATTCCGTCCATCCCGTCCTCAGTGGTTACCTCATAATTGTCGGTTGCGTCAAGCACCCGCGAAACACCCGCCAGCGTAATTTTGTCCATGCCTTTCAATCCGAAGTATGTTTTTCCCGTGTTTAACGGTGCCGTCTGAATCACCAGACGCGCGGCCTGTATTCGTGCATTTGTAGATAGCGCCACCGGCGTACCGGGTGCGGGGACTGCTATTCGGCCCAAAGAAGTTAAGATCATTGGTTCTCCTCACCCGCATGGTAATGCGCGCAAGGTGGCTATCCCGTCCAGAAGGCCGCTAAGTTGTTAGTTTCAGACGGAAAATGTTTCGTGGCGGCACGTGACTCATTACGGCTGAGCCTGTTGCCAGCTTATCGCTTCGCCTTCGCCAGCCAGTAAAGCGCGCCATTTCACATCGTGCAGCGTTGCCGTTTCCTTGGCGGTGAACCGGAACTGGCTACCCGTCAGATCGCGGCGGGTGTGAAAAGATCTGGCCACACCATCTTTACCGTGCTCTTCAGTCTCCGCAAGAATATGGTAAAGCTCATGCGCCACCACGCGGCCAAGCGCCTTCCCATACACCGCATCCCGCTTGGGCGCTCCAATCCGGGCTAGCTCCGGTGTCAAATACCGGCGGATTTCATTGCACTTCACATCGGTAAAGGGCAGAACGTGACCATCGGAAACCATGGTGTTCGCCAGGGCTTGCCGCTCAATCGCGGGGCCGAGTTCACTATCCATCGCAGGATTATGCACCTGGCAGGAACCTTTGAACTTCAACACAACAAGGTCAGGGAACGATTCGCCCGGTGCACGGTCTTTCAATGAATGCCAGTTCAGAGAGAGCCCCGAAGGTTCCAGAATCGCGGCTACTTCCATCTTCATTTGCGCAACGGATGTGACCGATGGCTGGTTTTCGAAATCGACAAATACAGCAATGGCAGGTGCGGACGCGGCCTGCGCGGCACAACCGAAAACGATCATGAAAACAACTTTGAGCATGTAAGCCTCTCACCTTGGAGTTGGCGTTGGGAACACTCAAACCGGGAGCGCCCAATTCAGATTCTATATTAGTCTAATTAAAAAAACTTATTTCATAATACTTGCCAGGAAATAGCCGGGCCGGGTGCGCGCCCGGTATTCCGGCCGGTCCAAGCGAACCTCAATCTCATGGAAGCCGCCCTCATTCTTATTGTTCGGGCTATAGCTAATCATGTACTGGCTGTGAATTTCTTCGCTAATGCGCTGGATCACGTCCTGCAGCCCTCTTTCGCGATAAAAGGTGTACTGCTCTCCGCCGGTCTGATCGGTAAAAATGGTGGAGGGGTTATCCACAAAGAGGCCTTTTGCGTCTTTATAGATTTCTTTCAGCATGGGCGCAAACTCAAGCCGGTTACCCAGACGCGTATAGTTTTGAACCGTTGTGGGGGTATTCGGCTGGCCCCCGGGCAAATTGTGCGCGGCGGGGGGCAACGGATCGGGGCGACCCGGCTGCGGCTTTGCGGTCAGCGCGGTCACGAGGCGCGAAATATTCACGGAATAAATGGTGACGTTGCTCAATTGCGCGTCAATCAGAGTTTCGCGGAACTTGCCCTCGCTAGCTTGGTCACGCGTCTCACTCACCAGAATAATAATGCGGCGGCGTGACGCAGGGCGTGCGCGCAACATGTACACCGCTTTATCCACTGCGTCAAACATACGCGCGCTGCTGGTGCCGGCATGAATCTTCTTGAACGCCTCCGAAATCTTTTCTGGATCACTGGTGAAACCCTGCATTTCCTGAATCCGGTGATCGAAGGCAAGCACGGCCGCTTCCCCTTGGTTACCGATTAAAATGGGGCCGATCAAGTTCCCGCTCTTATTAATTTGCGGCAGCACGGATTCGGTACGGTCGCTCTTCTGAATTATGATGACTAGCGAAATGGGCTGGAAGGAAACGTCTACGTGAATATCCTGCTCTTTGCCGTTATCGAAGAGGCGGAACTGGTTCGGTTGAAGGCCGTTGACGATGGCACCGCTTTTGTCGAACACAGTAACGGGTACCTGCACCACGCTGACCGAGGTACGTACAATGGGAGCATCGGGCACCGTATCCGCCAAATCCGGCGGCACCTGCGTTGGTGCTTTCTCCGGCGGGGCGGAGGGCGGCTGTTGTGCCACCAGCCCCACTGTCAGAAAGCAAGCCATAAGTGCGTGTCTGAATATCATGAATGCTCCGTTTTTCCGGCCAATAAATCGGCAATGTGCGGCACTAGCTCAACCATAGCATCGAGAGATTCCACAGCCCCGCGGGGTGAACCGGGCAGGTTGACCACCAAAACCCTGCCGCGCGAACCGGCTAGCGCGCGAGAAAGCGGCGCGGTCACAATCTGTTCCCGGCCCTTGGTTCGCATCAGTTCGCCAATGCCAGGAATTTCGCGGTCGATTACATCGCGCGTGGCTTCCGGCGTGACATCGCGCGGGGCGATACCAGTGCCGCCGGTTGTGAAAATGGCGTGGACTTTTCCCGAATCCGCCAAACGCTGAATCATGCCGGCAATAGCGGGCCGCTCATCAGGTACAACTTCGATCGGCAACACCTGGTAATGTAATGCGGCAAGGCGCTGCGCTACGGCTGGCCCCGAATGATCGTCGCGCGTGCCCGCCGTGACGGAATCGCTGACGGTAATTACAACCACTGATAAATTCATCGCTGGTAATCTCCGCCCTTGCCGCCTGTTTTTTCAAGGAGGTAAAGATCCTGAATCTCAATTCCTTTATCGAGCGCCTTGGTCATGTCATAGACCGTGAGCGCCGCGACGGCAGCGGCAGTGAGAGCTTCCATCTCCACGCCCGTCTGGGCAGCGGTGGCTGAAGAGCTGAGAATGCGGACGCCCTCCCGCTCAAGCGTTACCTCAACATCCACATGCGAGAGCGGAAGCGGATGGCAGAGCGGAATCAGTTCAGACGTCTTCTTTGCGGCCATGATGCCTGCGATGCGCGCAATCTCCAGCGGGTTTCCTTTCGGATTTTGCGGAAGTGCGGCAAGTACGGTTGCGCTCATGCGGACAAAGGCGTGTGCACGCGCCGTACGGCAGCTTTCCGCCTTGCCGGAAACGTCCACCATGCGCGGTGTGCCCGCCGAATTGAAATGCGAAAGAGTGGTTTGCATTACTTCCAGAGTAACGGCAGAAAGTCTCCCGCGTCCCAAACCTCCCGGTCGGCGGCGGCGATCAGAAAAGCATTCGCGCGCCCGACCGCTGCAATGTCGCTAGAGCCACGCCAGCGGACCGGTGTCAATCCGCCCTCCGCATCTTGAAACGCCGGCAGAAATCGCGTCAGGCCGGGCTTGTGGCGGAACTGTTCGGTAAGACGCCCGTAGGAAATTGGAAGCGCCGTTTCGCGCTGGCCCGCCAACAGGTTGAGTGCGGCGCGCGCGAAGATTTCAAAAGTCACAAGAGTGGAAGCAGGGTTTCCCGGCAAGCCAAAAAAGGGGCGCTGCCCGCAGTGCCCGAACACGACCGGCGCACCGGGTTGTATCGCGGCACGGTCGAAGTGAAAGACCGCACCCAGATCTGCAAATGCGCTTTCCACGAAATCGAACTTGCCCGCCGAAACACCGCCGGAGAGCAAGAGCAAATCGGAACGAAGGCCATCTTCAATGAGCGCGCGCGTTTGGTTGCGATCGTCAGGCGCGACGGGAAGCAGCCGCGGTATGCCCCCGGCGCGCTCCACCTGGGCGGCTAGCGCATGCATGTTTGAATTACGAATCTGGTGCGGAAGCGGAGTTTGGCCGACATCCACCAATTCATCGCCCGTGGCAAGTATGGCGACCGTGGGTTTGCGGAACACGGCAACATCGGAATGGCCGCAGGTGGCAAGCACGGCGATATGGCTGGGATCAAGGCGCGTTCCGCGCGAAATCAGCACCTGGCCGGAAACAGCTTCTTCCGCGCGCCGCGAAATGTGTGTACCCGGCGCGACAGTCTCATGAGTGATGCGGATACCGCTGACCTTGACGTGCTCAATCATTAGAACCGCGTCGGCACCGAAGGGGATAGGGGCACCGGTCATAATTTCCACGGCCTCTCCCGCGTTGAGGGAACTTTGCGCATCACCAGCGCGAACGGTTCCGGTCACCGCGATAGGGCCCGGAAGATCTTGCGCCCGCACCGCGTAGCCATCGCGAACTGAGCGATCAAGCGCCGGAAGATCGCGGTCCGCCTGCAGATCGCGCGCTAAGACCCGCCCCAGGCTGTTGCCGAGCGGCACTATTTCTAGTTCCGGATGCGCTTTGACTTCCCGCAACACTTCTCGCAACACGGCCGCGCGCGCATCGGCGAAGCTAAGAGTCATTTAAGATCAGTTTATGCGCTCTGCTTTTTCCCGGATAGGAATATTGGCCGCGTTTGCCTGGACCATCAGCCTCACGCCCCCTTCAGACATAAAGGCCAATTACGATGCCCCCATGCAGGTGACGGTGAAAGACGAGACGGGCCAACCGGTGAAAGGCGCCAATGTAGAGATGACGGTCACCATGGTGGATATGGATCATGGCGAATTCAAACACACCGCGAAAGAGACCGCGCCTGGCATTTACCAGGCAGCCGCCACGAAGTTCTATATGGTGGGCACCTGGAACCTGAAGGTGAAGGCACAGAAAGGTTCAGAGAGCGCAGCGAAAGATTTCAAGATTGAAGTGATGCACTAATTACTTAAGTTCCACCAGAATCGCTTCGAACGCTTGATCGCTGCTGTTTTCCTCTTTGTGCGTCAGGGGCGTTCCCCAGGCTGCTTCGCCCGCCTTGTGCTGCACCGCTTCCTCTTTGCCATCGGGGCTGGTGATCTTGAACGATTGATCGGTCAAGTACACGGTCACCCGATTACTTGCGTGCTCATGCATCGGCGTGGCTTCATGCGCGCCGATTTTCACTCGTGTCACGCGCACCTGGTCGTTTTCGAACTCAAGCGTGTAGTGTTTCTTATCTAGCTTCAGCGGGTCCAGCTTGCTGGTGAACGCCTTGCCCGTGCCCGGCTTCTTGAGTTCCACTTCCAGAATGTTGAACGGTTCATCACCAGTCACTTCCGGCGCGTGCATGCCATCGGCGGGGCTCCACTTCACCTGGTTGGCAGTCCAATTGAACACCTCAGGCTTTCGGCCGTCCTGATATTCAAAGCGCTGCATGCCAGGTTGCAGATAGATCATCACGCGGTTTACTTTGTGCTCATGAGCTTTGCCTGTGACGTGCGCTTTTTCAAGGGCCCGCACCACTTTGACCTGATCGTTTTCAAAGATCATTGCGCCCGGTAACACGGGCATAGCGGCCGAAGCGGAGAATGCAATCAGGAAGAAGCCAAGCACAAGTTTCATAGACAGGTATTGTATTACCAATGAGCGGGCTTGTAGTCTTTTAGAAATTTTCCCCACACAGGTTGGCCCGTATTTAAGCCATCGAAAATGGGGTCCAGAATGCGGGCCGCGCCATCGACGATATCGAGCGGCGGATGAAACCGCTGTTCCACAATCTTGCGCTCCGCAATTTCAATTGGATCTTCGTCCGTCACCCAGCCCGTATCCACGGCGTTCATATGAATGCCATCGGCGTGGTAGTCGGTGGCTGAGGTGCGCGTCATCATGTTGAGCGCGGCCTTGGCCATATTGGTATGGGGGTGGCGCGTGGTCTTCCACTTGCGATAGAACTGGCCCTCCACGGCCGAGACATTCACGATATGTTTGTCTCGCTCCGGCGTGCGCAGCATGAGCGGCTTCAAGCGCGCATTCAGAATGAAGGGCGCGATCGCATTGATGAGTTGCACCTCAATCAGCTCAACCGACGACACCTCGTCCAGCAACAAGCGCCACGAATTGCGCCCGCGCAGGTCCACCTGTTGCTGGTCTTTATCCAGACGGTCTTTGGGGAAGAGATGCGCTTGCGCTAGCAATTCCTCAGGCAACAGAGCAACTTGCGATAGCTCCGCGGAATCCGTCAGTTCAGAGGCGTCATGAGCACGTGCGGGCGCGATGCCCGTTAAATTTGCCGCGCGTTCGCCTTCCATCATGTGCTGATAAAACTCCGGCGGTCGGCGCACCGTCTGGCACGCGTTATTTACAATAAAATCCAGGCGCGGGCGTGTCTGCAGCAGCACGCGGCAGAACTGTTCCACGCTGGGAGTGTGGCGCAAATCAAGCCCGAAAATTTCCAATCGGTCCGCCCATTTTTCGAAATCCGGCTCTTCCGCATAGCGCCGCGCGGAATCGCGGGGAAACCGGGTGGTGACAATAAGCTGCGCTCCCGCGCGCAGAAGCTTCAGGCCTGCTTGGAAACCGATCTTGACCCGCCCGCCGGTCAAAAGCGCCACGCGCCCATGAAGGTTCGCGGATTGCATGCGCTTGGCAAAGTTAAATGCCGCGCAATCAGGGCACATCTGATCGTAAAAGCTGTGAACCAAAGAATATTTCCGCTTGCAGACATAGCAGTGCTGCGGCTCAGCGGTTTCCGCATGCTCGCGCTCGTCTGGAGGGAACACGTTGGGCGTGGTGAAGACCGGCTTGCGGCGCAGAGTGCGGATTCCCGTCTCATTCAGCGCGGCGGTTACCTGGCGATCTCTGGCGTCCAAGCGGTCTTTCTGCTCACGGCGGCGTGTCACCGGGTCTGGGTTGTATACCCGCGCAAT
>JAYTGM010000582.1:0-8361 GCA_043733425.1 Terriglobia bacterium | reverse complement strand
ATTGCTTTTCGGGGTCTTTCGCAAGGTTACCGGACGAATTCGGAACGCGCTGTTCTACTCGCGAAGGTTCTGGAGCTGGCGAACCGCCTCCGAAGAATTGGAAAAGATTGGTCTTGAACAGAAAACTCAAGACAAGCACGATAAGCGTCCCACCGATACCCAGGTGAATTCCACCAAAGCCGCCACCGCCACCACCGCCGAATCCAAACCCGCCGCCTCCTCCACTTTCTCCTCGCCTATCCTCAACGTCTGGATTGTCGCCACCGGGGGTCCATTGCATGTCGGCATGCAAATGCACGATTCGTGCCAGAACGGACCAACGATCTGTTATTGGAGCTTGAAGACGCGGCGGACCACGTCCACTACCGCGCCGCCTTCTGCTTCGCCGGCCTGCCGCCGCAACTCAGCAATAGGACCGTGTGCGATCTTCGCCACAATCGCGCGAGTCAAGGCGTCGAGCTCGCTTTCCGTGATTGGACCTCCCTTTCGCAGAGCCTTCGCGACTTCCGCGGAGCGGATCCCTTCCAATTGTTCCTGCAGACTCACGATCACGGGTGCCACTTCCTGGACCTTTAACCGGGCCAGCATTTTGTCCACTTCTTCGGCAACAATCCGCTCTGCACGCGCGGCTTCTTTATGCCGCTCAGCGAGGTTGCTGTTCACTACGCCTTGCAGGTCATCGATGTCATAAAGAAATACATTGTCGAGGGCGTTCACCGCGGGGTCAACATTCCTCGGCACGGCGATATCGATGACGAACATGGGTTTGTTCTTGCGCGCCGTAATGGCGCGTTGCATCTCTTCAGGACCGATTACATACCCCGGTGCTCCGCTTGAGGTGATCACGATATCCACTTCATGCAACACGTTACGAAATTGGGAATACTCAACCGCCGTGCCATCGAACAAAGCCGCCATCTCAACGGCGCGGGCTTTAGTGCGGTTCGTAACCAGAATGCGTTTTGCGCCGGACCGCCGCAAGTGCCGTGCCGCGAGTTCGCTCATCTTTCCGCTGCCCACCAACAACACGCTGCACCCTGCCAGGCTGCCGAAGATCTTGCGTGCCAACTCTACTGCCGCGTAGCTCACGCTAACGGCCATTTGCCCGATTCCGGTTTCTGTCCGCACGCGCTTAGCAACGGAAAAGGCCCGGCTTACCACTCCATCCAACAAGCCGTTCATGGTGCCCGCGCTTTTTGCTAAAGCGTAGGCGTTTTTCATCTGGCCCAAGATCTGAGGCTCGCCCACAACCATGGCGTCCAGGCTGGCAGCAACGCGGAACAGATGCTCAATTGCATCGCGGCCTTCATAGCGATAGATCTCCGAGCCCGAAGCGCTGCCCCGCATCACGGCTTCCACCGCGGTTCGCGGATCGGTGCCATCTTCCGATGAGACTGTGATTTCGACGCGATTGCATGTAGATAAAATCAGGGCTTCCGAGATGCCCGCCCCGCCCCGCAGGCGTTCCAGGGCCGGACCGATGGCGAAATCCGGGAAGGCTAGCCGCTCGCGAACCTCTACCGGGGCCGTCTTGTGATTCACCCCTGTTAACAGCAGCTTCATCCGGCCAAAATCCCGACGTGCGTGATCCACGTCACCACACTGCAGCACAGCGCTACGATCGCAAGAATCGCGGCTTTCCGACCGCGCCACCCCGCCGTTACGCGGAAGAACACCAATGCTAAATAGATGCCCCACGTAACGAAAGAGATGCCAATACGCGGGTCTGCTATCCAGCGGGTGCCAAATTCCACGAACGCCCAAACAGCGCCGATGACCGTCCCGATGGTAATGGCAACAAAGCCTAGGCTTAACGACGAAGAAATCAGTTCATCGAGCGTGCCCAGGGGCGGCAATCGCAAGGCAAGCCCGTGCGGGCTCTTGTTTTTTAACTGCTGTTCCTGAAACAGGTATGCCACTGCCGCGACAGCGGTAAACAAAAGCGCCGCGTACCCAATCAAGATAAACACAATATGGGCAATCAATGATGCGCTCCGGACAGTTGGACTATTCCAACCCGGGAAGTTGTTACTTAGCCCGGCTACTACTGTGAGCACGAAGACGAGAGGAAAGATGAACACGCTCAGCGAGGCCGCGCGATATCGCCAGTACACGAACAGAAACGAAGCTGCAATCAGGAACGCACAAAGCGAGATTGTCTGGAAGATGTCGCTTACCGGAAAGTGGCCCTGCTGCAGACCCTGTTCCGCGATAGAAACCAAATGGAACAACGACCCCACCGCAAAGGCGCCAAACGAAACACGGAAAAACGAATCGCGCTGGCGCGTCAGCCATAGCGCCGCATGTACTAGCCCGAAAGCATACAGCACGGCCGCGACACGCAACCACAGTAAAGAACTATTAGCCATTTAAAATGCGACGGGTGGGAATTTCCCTCAAATACTTATTGAACCACCCCATTGCTCTAGCCCAAGCATCGCAAGCTACCTCAGCGTTATAAGCCGGACCCGTATCGTTGTGGAATGCGTGCCCCGCGCCTTGATACACTACGAAGCCGAAAGTCTTTTGCTGCGCGAGCATGGCCTGCATCACCGGACCCATTTGGGAACTGAGGTTCCGATCCTGTTCCGCGTAAAGCGCCAGCACCGGAGCTTTGATTTCGGTTATACGATCAAGCGCAGGCAGAGGCGTCCCATAGAAAGGCACAGCGGCTTTTAATTCATCCAGACCGAGCGCAAACTGCCACACGTTTCCACCTCCCGCGCAAAATCCCAGAGCGCCGATATGGTCGTAGACAATATTCGGTTGCGCCTTGATATAGGACAGAGACGAGTAGAGATCCGCCAGGCGTTGCTGCAGGGTTGTCCTGCTATATGCCGCGGCTTGCGCGGTGGCATCTGTAAACTGCTGCGTGCCGCCTTGGCGGGAAAGCAAATCTGGCGCAAGTCCCACAAAACCGGCGCGAGCCACCCGCCGGGTTACGTCCTTGATGTAATCCGTCAATCCCCGGTTCTCATGCACCACAATAATCCCCGGCGCAAGCTTTCCCAGCAGACCGGAGGGATAGGCCAGATATCCGTAAACCGTGCTTTCTTCGCCTGAATACTGCACGTCACGGGCAGTCACATCCAGTGCGTCCGCGGGCACGCGCACGTCGGCTGGGCAAGCAGTAGCCGTTTGGCCGAAGGCTTCGTAGCCGTTTAAGGTTGCCAGGGCCGCCGCTGTGCCGCCCACCATCTTGGCGACACGCCGGACCAGTTCACGGCGATCGAAAGCGCCGTCCACGTATAAGTGCACCAGCCCGTCCACAGGTCCCTCATCCTCACCGAACATGGCCTTATTGTATGCAATACGATAGACTTCTCGGCATGTTGATTCGTTCCATCCTGATTGGCGCCTTGGCCTTTTTCGCCGCATCCGCTGCAGAAAAATCAATTAAGCAGGCAGATCTTCCCGCAGCCGTCCGTGAAACACTTCCCGCTAACACTGCCGGGGCGGAAATCAGAAACATTGTGAAAGAGACGTCGAAAGGTAAGACTGTCTATGAAGTGGAGACAGTGAAAGACGGTCTTTCACACGACCAGATTTTTTCCGCCAGCGGCGCGCTTCTGGAAACCGAACAGCAGGTAACGCTGGAATCTCTGCCCGCTGCATCACGCGCCGCCCTAGAAGCGAAAGCCCGTGGAGCCAAGATAGAGAAAGTGGAAGCGCTTACCAAGGGCGGGAAGGTGACCTATGAAGCGGCCATTGACCGCAATGGCAAGAAGAGCGAGATCACGGCCAAATAGAGATGCCGCCGGTTTCCGGAGCCAGATAAGCGGTGGATTCGCAACGTTCACCCACCGTAAGACTGCTGGCCGGTCTGCTTGTGACACTCACGGCCGTGGCGGTTTATTCCGGGTATACCATCGCCCAGATGCGCGCTCTGCGGGAATTGCAGGCGGAAACCATTGACCGCAACCGTACCGATTCACTGCTGTTGCTGCGCATCCAGAACGGATTAAGTTCCTTGGGGTTGGGTATGCGCGACATGCTGGACGCGAATGAGCCTTATCCACTCACTGCGTGGAAATCGCAGTTTTCCAGAATCCGGACAGATCTGGATGACGCGATGTTGCGTGAAGCGAAGTATTCGCCGGTGGAGCGGTCTTCGAAACAGCGTCAATATCTCGCAACATCTTTTGAGGAATTCTGGCGCGCGTTGGACCGGGTATTTTTGCTGGCTGCGTCTGAGCAGGAGGCAGAGGCGCGCGCCCAGGTACGCATCTCACTGCAGGCGCGACAAGCGGCGCTCACCACTGCAGTGGCCCGGTTCCTGGTCCAGAACAATGAAAATGAGCAGCAGATGGTGGCCAGAACGCGCGAACTATATGCCGGGGTGGAGCGCAATGTCTACATTTTCCTAACGGGGATGCTCACGGTGATTGTGCTGACCAGTCTGTATCTGGTGCAAGGCAACAGGAAGCTTTTTCGGCACGTGGCGCAGCTTTCGCAGCGCCGCGGGGAACTGGCTCAACAATTAATTTCCATGCAGGAAAATACCTTCCGCTCGATATCGCGCGAGCTGCATGACGAATTCGGGCAGATCTTGACGGCGATTGGCGCCATGCTGAGGCGCGCACACCGGCAGGCGTCAGGTGAGCAATCACCCTTGCTGGCGGAGCTGACAGAAGTCCGCGAGATTGTGCAGAACACACTCGAGAAGGTCCGTTCGCTTTCCCACGCACTGCATCCCGTGGTTCTGGACGAAGCGGGCCTGGAAAGCGCGATGGACGTCTACCTGCCCACCTTCGAAAGGCAGACCGGGATCGCTGTGTGTTATCAAAAACAGGGAGAGGGACGGGATTTGGACCGTGAACTTTCTATCCACCTTTACCGTGTTATGCAGGAGGCTCTGAACAATGTGGCGAGACATTCTGGTTCAAAAGCAGCCAGCGTGAGACTGCAGTTTCGGGAGCAGGATGTGGTGCTGGAAATTGAAGATGATGGCGTGGGTTTTCGTCCAACGAAAAAACACGGCCTGGGGTTAATCTCCATGCGCGAAAGAGTTGGTTTGATGAACGGCCGCATCGAATTTCTAGCTAAGGAAACGGGCGGTGCCATCGTGCGTGTAACCGCCCCTGTTGCACCAGCCGTGCCCACAATAGGAGCACATGCCAGTCTCTAGAATCACCGTCCTGCTGGTGGACGATCACAGTTTGGTGCGGCGCGGATTTCGCCGTATGTTGGAAGACGAAAGCGATATTGAAGTTGTGGGTGAGGCAAACGACGGCAACGATGCCGTTGAAGCCGCGGCCATGCTGAGGCCTGCGGTGGTGGTGATGGATTTTGCTCTGCCCAGCATGAATGGCGCCGTGGCAACGCGAATGATTCTGAAGCAGAACCCACAGATTCAAGTGCTGGTGCTGAGTATGCATGCCGAGGCCAGCTACGTTCGGACGTGTGTGGAAGCGGGTGCGCGCGGCTACCTGCTGAAAAACGCAATGGATCTGGAACTGGTGGAAGCTGTCAGGCGGATTGCGGGGGGCGAGCGTGTCCTGGATCCTCGCCTTGGTGGCTGGCCCCTGCCGGATTCAAACGCCGCGACTCTTTCGACGCGTGAACTGGAAGTGCTGCAGCTGATTGTGCACGGCAAATCGAACAAGGAAATTGCCGGTGTGCTGGGCCTTAGCGTGAACACCATCAGTGTTCACCGGGCAAATATCATGCAAGCGCTTGGAATCCATAACACGGCTGAATTGGTTGTGCACGCGATACGTGCGGGGCTGGTAAGCATCGCGTGATTACCCGGAGAGACCTGTTGGCCGGATGCCTGCCAGCGTTGGCCAGCGCGGGGCAACCAACTATTCAGTTAACGGATGTTACGGCTTCGGCGGGAATTCACTTTCGCCATAATAGCGGGGCGTTCGGCGCTAAACGGCTTCCCGAAACAATGGGCCCTGGCTGTGCCTTTTTTGATTACGATGGCGATGGATGGCTTGACATCCTACTGGTGAATGGAATGGACTGGCCAGGTCACAAGCGCCAGCGCAGCACCTTACTCCTGTATCGCAACAACAGGAACGGAACCTTTACCGATGTGACTCGCGAGGCCGGGTTGGCGGTAGAACTTTACGGGCTGGGCATAGCGGTAGCCGATTTCAACAACGATGGCTTCCCGGATATTTTGATCACTGCTGTCGGGCAGAACCGCCTCTTTCAAAATACCGGTAAGGGACATTTTATCGACGTCACGGACAAGGCTGGGCTGGGCGGCCGGAGCGCTTTCAGTACTTCCGCGATGTGGTTCGATTACGACCGCGATGGGTATTTAGACCTGTTTGTCTGTAACTACGTGAAGTGGTCGCCAGAGCACGATGTTTTTTGTAGCGTGGACGGCACAAACAAATCGTATTGCACGCCGGAAGCATACCGTGGCGCCACCTGCTGGCTATTCCGGAATCGTGGTAACGGCACGTTTGAAGATGTTACGGCCAAAAGCGGGATATTCGATAGCACGTCAAAATCGCTGGGAGTAGCGCTTCTCGATTACGATCACGATGGCTGGCCCGACCTGCTGGTCACCAACGATACCCAGCCGAACAAGCTTTATCGCAACTGCAAGAACGGCACGTTTGAAGATGTTGCCGTGAAAGCCGGTGTGGCTTTCAGCGAAGACGGTAAAGCGAGAGCCGGAATGGGAATCGATGTTGCCGATTTCGATAACTCCGGCGCACCTGGTATTGCGATCACAAATTTCGATAACGAAATGATCTCGCTCTACCGGCCAAATGCAGTGGGAGGGTATTCGGATATCGCGCTGAAGGCTGGAGTGGGACGCGCTTCGCAGAACAGTTTGGGATTCGGTTGCGCCTTCCTGGACGTCAATCTGGATGGGTGGCTGGATCTGCTGGCAGTGAACGGCCATATTGACGAGACGGTTCGCAACGTGAATCACAATCATGGCTATGCCCAGGCGCCCCACCTCTTCATGAATGACGGAAAGGGGCGGTTCCGGGACGCTGCTCTGCAAGCCGGCGCGGGCTTTTCCGAAGCGAAGGTTTGCCGTGGTCTGGCTCTAGGCGATTTCGATCGCGATGGCGATACAGACATTCTCATCACAACCAATCAAGGGCCGGCTCTGCTCTATCGGAATGACGTGATGACGGGCAATCGGTCGATTCGGCTGCGCCTGGTTGGAATGAAATCGAACCGCGATGCCATTGGCGCGGTGGTTCGCGTAACCACGTCCGATGGAACACAGACCCGCATGGTGAAAACAGGTTCCAGTTATCTCTCGCAATCCGAACTGACCCTGACCTTCGGTATCGGCCGCCGAACCCAGGCCGAACGGTGCGTAGTGGAATGGCCCAGCGGCTTAGTACAGGAGTTTCGCAATGTGCAAGCTGGCCAGTACGAATCAACCGAAGGGAAAAAGCTTCAAAGTTCGCTATAGTGACCGGGCTACACGGAAACCGATCATGCGGTGGCCTTGCACACTGGGCCAAGCCGCCGTTCGAGCGTAGGTCCGCAGGTCGAAGCCGTCTTCGAAAAAGGTGCCTCCACGCATCACGCGGTATGCACCGGTTTCTGGGCCTTTTGGATTTTTCCTGGGCGACATGGAGTAGTAATCGCGGCCATACCAATCCGCGCACCACTCCATCACGTTGCCGGCCATGTCCATTGCACCGTAGGGCGAAGCGCCGCTATGCGTCTCTACTTGGCCGTGCTTCGACCCATCGTAAAACCCCACCGCTTCTCCGGTATCGTAAGGTTTCGATCCCACATAGTTCGCGTAACTTCGGTCGATGGTATTGCCCCACGGATAACGCCGCTGGTCCGTGCCGCGCGCCGCTTTTTCCCACTCTGCCTCCGTGGGCAAGCGATAGGTCTTGCCCGTCCTGGCACTCAACCAATTGCAGTATGCGACGGCGCCATCGTAATTCACGCCCTGCACCGGGTAATTATCTGACCCTGGGGTCGAGCCGCCGTGATTCTTGGCATCTGTCCAGTAGGGAATCTGATCCTTCGGCATCACTCGCCCTTCCGGCCAATACTTCTTATCGTCATAGCCAGCGTCGTCACGAAACTTGCGCCATTGGGCGTTCGTGACTTCGAACTTGCCGATGTAGAACGCATCCAGATCAACGGTGTGTGCCGGGCGCTCCCGCGATTCACCATCGCCGAAGTTATCGCCCATTTTGAATGCGCCCGCGGGAACCATCACCAACTCGCCGTATCCGTCATCGACGGAGGCCGGAGCGCTGCTGGCCGCCAGCAAGATGAGAATAGGAATAATCATTCCGCGCCTCCACCCGGCAGGAAACCGTCATACCGCAGAAAGTGTTCCAGTCGCCCCATCCAATCGCTGAAATTTGCACTCGCAAATCCGGTTCCGAAGCCGTGGCGGCCTTTCTGATA
>JAYTGM010000581.1:0-8397 GCA_043733425.1 Terriglobia bacterium | reverse complement strand
AAATTAAGGCGGAAAGATTCGAAATCACCACAGCAGAGGCTGCTGCCAAACAGAAAGCGTGACTTGCATGGCAGCTTTTGGGTTCGTTTTGATTCTTTCGCTGGCGGGCCAAACACCCGCGGCTTTTACCGAAAAGCATCTGGAAGCGAGTTGTGGAACTTGCCATCCTCTGGACCCGGTACGGGTGGCGCGCCTCTCCCGCGCGGATTGGAGGCGCGAACTGGAAAAGATGGAGGCGATGGGCGCGAAAGTAAGAAATCGTAAGCTGCTGCTGGATTATTTGGCGGCAACTTACGGCCTGCGAAAAAAAGCTTAATCCAGCGACTCGGGTTCGTTAGCGATTCCTGTTTCGCCGGCCTGCTTGCGCTCCCAGTATTTCTTTATCCAGGCTTCCCAGCTTTTGCCGGCAGCACTGTCTCGGCCTGTAAACGCTAAACCGGCAATATCCGCATAGCTGACTGCAATTTTGGTGTCTGAATTTTTGGGGAACAGCCGCACCACGGAACCCTGCAAGTTGGCCGCAGTCTGGCGGTCGAAAATGTAGCCTTCCAGGCGGGTGCCATCGCGTTTAGTAAGAGTTACGTCGCCGCGGTAATCGAAGGCCTGCTCCAGAGCGGCGCGCAATTCTTCTTCGGTGGCGTTTTCAAAAGCGCGGCCTTCGAGCTCTGTCAAACGCCTACCTCTTCGGTGGCCTCGCGTTCGGTTCGGATCTGGACCAGGTCAAGTGCCGATGTTTTGCGCGGCTGCGATAGTTCTTTGAGCGCTTGCGGATTCGGGTGAGCGGAACGGAACATGGCACGTGCCGTGGTCAGCAACCCGCGCAGTGAGCCGAACGTTTCGTTCACTGCTGAGGCTTCATAACCGCTGTGTACCATGCAATTCGCACATTTCGGGTTACCGCTTTCAGTGCCGTAGTTCTGCCATTCGGTGGAATCCATCAATTCCTGAAAGGTATCGGCATAGCCATCCTGAAGCAGATAACAGGGCTTCTGCCAGCCGAAAATGTTGTAGGTCGGCATGCCCCAAGGGGTGCAGGTATAGTGGCGGTCCCCCATCAGGTACTCCAGGAACAAGGGCGATTGATTAAATTTCCAGCTCTTCTTTCGGTTAGAAAGAATGGTACGAAACAGGGAGCGGGTAACTTCCTTGCCTAGGAAATGCTGCTGATCGGGAGCTTTATCGTAGGAATAACCAGGGGAAAGCATCATTCCTTCCACACCCTCATTCATCATTTCATCAAAGAAACGGCGCACGCTGGAAGGGTCCGCGCCATCGAACAGAGTGGTATTTGTTGTCACCCGAAAACCCCTGCGGATGGCCTCACGAACGCCGCCCAGTGCCAGGTCATATCCACCTTCGCGACAAACTGAGAAATCGTGATGCTCGCGTTCACCGTCCATGTGGATGGAAAATGTCAGGTATTTACTGGGCGTGAACTGATCCATTTTTTCCTGGAGCAGCAGCGCATTGGTGCAAAGGTAGATGTACTTCTTGCGCGCAACCAGGCCTTCGACCAGTTCCTTGATCTGCGGGTGCATCAGGGGCTCACCGCCAGGGATGGTCACCATGGGAGCACCACATTCATCCACCGCCCGGAAAGCCTGTTCCAGGGTCATGTTCTTCTTTAAAATGTGAGCGGGATACTGAATTTTTCCGCAACCCGCGCAGGCCAGATTGCACCGGAAGAGAGGCTCCAGCATCAAAACCAGTGGGTAACGTTTGTTGCCGGCGAGCTTGTTTTTTAGAACATAGGTCGCAACAGTCCACATCTGAGAGACAGGAACGCTCATTTATGAAAGAATCTCCATCTTGTCAAGTTTTCAGTTTACCGCGATCCCCGGCGTTGTCTAAAGTTCCCGTTGCGTTTCGCCGATTGTCAAAGTATGAGTGAAAGAAGGTTGGATGCACGGCTGCTTTGCGCGGATCTGGTGGATTTAGAGTGGACGGATGCTCAGGGCAAGCTCCGCAAGGAGAAGGCGCTGCTGGAAGACATCTCCGCTCTGGGTCTTTGCCTGCAAACGGAAAACGCCCTACCGGAGGGTTCTCAAGTGGTTGTGAATTTAAACGGGGTTCCAGCTGAGCTGATTGTCCGCTACTGCAACTGGCGGGAGATTGGTTATTTTGCGGGCCTTACCTTCGTGCCGGGCTCGCGATGGTCAATGGAGGATTTCAGCCCGCGGCACTTGACGGATCCGCTGATTGTGCCTCCGCGCGAAAGCGCTTTCATCGTATGATCGGGTTTGCAAATTGCTGTGTAAACGCACGGCTCACACAAGCCGTCTCAGGGTGGGGAGCATCTTAAATAACTTGTCCGATACAAGCGTGCCAGATTCCAGTGGTTTCGAGGTAGTACATTCACATGGTTACCCCCGCCCCCAGTTAGAGCGCGCGGATTGGCTGTCCTTAAATGGCACCTGGGATTTTTCAATTGACCACGATGCGAAATACTCGCAACCTTTACAGGTACAGTTCGATCGGCAAATTGTGGTTCCCTTCTCGCCGGAGACGGCGGCAAGCGGGATACACGATACGGGGTTCTACCGGGTGGTCTGGTATCGCCGCCGCTTCACCGCCCCAGCTCTGGGCGAAGGCAGCCGCCTGATTCTCCATTTCGGTGCTGTCGATTATCACGCAACCGTCTGGATAAACGGGCGCTTGGTCTGGCAGCATAGCGGTGGATATACCCCTTTCCAGTGCGATATTACCGATCATCTGGCGCCAGACGGGGAGCAGACGCTGGAAGTAAGGGCAGAGGATGATCCTTCCGATCTCGCCAAGCCGAGGGGCAAGCAAGATTGGCAACTGGATCCGCATTCCATCTGGTATCCCAGAACAACAGGAATCTGGCAGACCGTGTGGCTGGAGCGCGTGCCCCCGGCTTTTATTTGTTTTGTCCGTTGGACTCCCAACATGGAGCGCTGGGAGCTTGGCTTTGAGGCAGCCATGGGCGGTGCGCGCCTGGATGGCTTGAAGTTGAATGTGCGCCTGCATGTAGGCAATCTCTTAGTGGCTGACGATACTTATGGTGTCGTTGCAGGCGAGGTAAACCGCCGGATTGCGCTTTCGGACCCGGGGATTGACGATTACCGCAACGATCTATTGTGGACACCTTCTTCGCCTACATTGATTCATGCGCAAATTTCGCTGCTGGATGAGCACGGGCAGGTGCTTGATTCCGCGCTGAGTTACACCGCCCTTCGCGCGGTTTCCATTCAGGGCGACCGGTTCTGCTTGAACTCGCGGCCGTACCAGTTGCGAATGGTGCTTGATCAGGGCTACTGGCCGGAGACCGGACTTACCTCACCTAACGATGATGCGCTTCGCCGGGACGTGGAACTGGCGAAGCAAATGGGTTTCAACGGTGTCCGCAAACACCAGAAAATTGAAGACCCGCGCTATCTGTTTTGGGCCGACACATTAGGGTTGCTGGTGTGGGAGGAAATGCCTTCCGCTTACCGGTTCACGCGGGATTCCATTGAGCGATTGAGCCGTGAATGGTCGGAGGTGATAGCGCGCGATTCCAGCCACCCGTGCATTGTGGCGTGGGTTCCCTTTAACGAATCCTGGGGCGTTCCAGACTTGCCTGATAGCCCTTCGCAGCGGCATTACGTGCAGGCTGTTTATCACATGACCAAAACGCTGGACCCGACCCGTCCCGTCATCGGTAATGACGGTTGGGAAAGCGTTGCAACCGATATTATCGGCGTCCACGATTACGACGATCAACCGGAACGCATAGGCCTTCGTTATGGCGTGGATGAGGTGCAAGCTTCGCTGTTTAAGCGTGAGCGCCCAGGCGGGCGGTTGCTGTTGCTCGATGGCCAAGGCCGGTCGGATCAACCTTTGATGCTGACCGAATTCGGAGGCATCGCGCTATCGCAGGATAAAGCTGGCACATGGGGCTATACAAGGTCAGAAACTTCGGCCCAGTTCGGGGAGCGATACTCGGCACTGGTGGGCGTGGTGCGCCAGTTGGTTTCACTCGCCGGCTTCTGCTACACGCAGTTCGCGGACACTTATCAAGAAGCAAACGGTTTACTATTTTCGGACCGCACGCCGAAGTTTCCATTGGAAGAGGTGGCTGTTGCGACACGGGGAACGCGATTCTCACAGGACCGGCAAGTAGAATTTTTCTGGCGCGAACGTATGATGCATTTTCAGCGGCATCAATATCTGGTGCCCGCCGAAGACTATAAGACACAGGACAGGCATTGACGCAGAGTTACACTTTGGCGCCGCCCGATTTGTTCAGATCCTTTTGGATGGGCGGGTATGAGTGTTCCACTCACCGTAACCATGCGGACCAGCGCCTGGACATGATTGCGGGTGTCCAGCATGACGTACAGGCGGAACAAGACTACGCGTTGCTTCCGACCATGAACATGCGTACCGCGCGGGATGGGTTGCGCTGGCATCTCATAGAACGCGAAGCAGGCCGCTATGAGTGGTCTTCGTTCCTTCCCATGCTGGAGGCGGCCAAGCGTCAGGGTATTCAGGTAATTTGGGATCTTTGCCACTATGGATGGCCAGACTTCCTGGATCTGCTTTCGCCGGAGTTCCCGGAGCGATTTGCGCGCTTCGCGGAGGCTGCCGCTGTTGTTGTCAAATCGCACAACGATGAGGTTCCGTTCTACGCACCGGTGAATGAGATCTCGTTTTTCGCATGGGCTGCCTCACGCGGACTGATGTTTCCGCATGCGGAGGGAAAAGATTTCGAGATCAAGCGCCAACTTGTCCGCGCGACCGTAGGTGCTATCCAGGCAATCCGCGCCGTGGACCAGCGGGCACGGTTCATTTTTCCCGAACCGACAATTCACGTTCTGCCTCAGCCAGATGCGCCGGAAACAGCGGCGCGCGCACGTAGATATTCAGAATCTCAGTTTGAGGCGTGGGACATGATTGCCGGATTTAAAACCCCGGAGTTAGGCGGGAAGCCTGATTATCTTGACATTCTGGGAGCGAATTTCTACTCGACTAACGAGTGGAATGTAGACGACGGGCGGAAGCTGGTTTGGAACCAGGTGCCGCGTGATGCAAGTTGGCGTCCATTGAGCTTGCTTCTCTCTGATATTTGGGAACGTTACCGGCGGCCTTTATTTTTGGCCGAAACCAGCGACGTCGGGATGGGCCGCGCGCCATGGATCACCCAAATCGGCGGTGAAATTCTTCTGGCCCGGACCAATGGCATACCTGTTTCGGGCATTTGTCTTTATCCGATTATTGATCGCTACGACTGGGGAAATCCGGAACACTGGCATAACAGTGGCCTTTGGGATTATACTCGAATGGAATCGGGCGTCCTTCACCGAATGCTGAATTCCCGTTACGCGGAATCCCTGCGCGCCGTGCAAGCCGAGTTAGCTTTGATCGGATGCCTGTAAGTACTTAATCCTACTCTGGTACAAAGATTGCTTCTTTGGCCACTGCCGAGTGAGGCGGACTATCTTCGCCAGAACTCCATCCAAATTTTAATCAGGAGATTTATGCGGCCTTCGTTCGACGTTTTGACCTTTTCACACCTAAGGTGGGATTTTGTCTTTCAAAGACCGCAGCATTTGTTATCACGTCTCTCAAAAAACCGCCGTGTACTCTTTGTGGAAGAGCCGATTTTCAGTCAGGGTGAGCCCCACTGGGAAAAAATCGATGGCGGAAACAATGTCTTAGTTTGCCGTCCTCATACCCCAGTGGAGCAGGGTGGCTTCTGTGATGCGCAAATGCCGATCCTGAAAGAATTGGTAACAAAATTAATTTCAGAGGAAAAGCTCTCAAATTACGTTGCCTGGTTCTACACGCCGATGGCATTACCGTTATCGGAGCCGCTGGTTCCGAATGCGGTGGTATACGACTGCATGGATGAGCTATCCGCGTTTCTTCACGCGCCGCGCCAGCTTCTTGATAACGAAGCACAACTACTAGCGTTGTCCGATTTGGTGTTTACTGGTGGGCCCAGCCTGTATCGCGCGAAGAAAAACAGGCATCCTAACGTGCATTGTTTCACCAGCAGTGTGGATTCAGAACATTTTTACAAGGCGCGAAATGGTACAGCGAAAGAGCCTGCTGAACAAGCCAACCTGCCGCACCCTAGGCTTGGTTTCTTCGGTGTGATCGATGAACGAATCGATCTTGGCCTGATTGCTTACATGGCGGACGCGCATCCGGAATGGCAGATCGTAATGGTGGGTCCCGTTGTAAAGATTGACCCCGCAACATTGCCGGTGCGATCCAACATTCATTACTTGGGACAGCGGCAGTATAGTGAGTTGCCAGGTCTGATCAGTGGCTGGGATGTGTGTCTGCTGCCATTTGCGCGCAATGAATCGACCAAGTTTATCAGCCCTACCAAGACCCTTGAGTACATGGCCGCGGAACGCTTGATTGTCAGCACTCCCATCACGGATGTGGAGGAGCCGTACGGCAAAATTGTGTACCTGGGCGAGACGCCGGAAGCGTTTACTTCGGCCTGTGAGATTGCGTTGCACGCTTCGGAAACGGAGAAGTGGACGCGTATTTCCGCCATGCGCCAGGTTCTTCAGAAAACTTCTTGGGACGCGACAGCCAAGGGGATGGAAGATCTGATTGAAAGCACAATTCAGAAAAACCGCAGCCTGGAAGATGGTGTTTTCATTCCCGCAACGGCGCGGAAGAATACGCCACAGCAGTCGGCAAATGCTGGCACTCCCACGGTTGTCATCGGCGCGGGCCCGACGGGGTTAAGCGCGGCCTACCATTTGGGTGACGATGCGATTCTACTCGAACAAAACAGCCGCGTGGGTGGATGGTGCAGGTCCATCGAAGACAAGGGATTTACGTTCGATTTCGCCGGCCACATCATGTTCTCGAACGACCCCTACGTTCATGAGCTATACAAAATCCTGCTGGGCGAAAATGTTCACTGGCAGGACCGCGAAGCCTGGATTTATAGCAAGAACGTGTACACGCGTTATCCCTTTCAAGGAGCTCTCTATGGCTTGCCGCCTGAAGTGATTCAGGAGTGCATTGTGGGAGCGATCGAATCCCGCTACGGATCAATCGCGAAGAAGAGCCCATCGCCAGCCGCGAGTGCGAGCGCAACGGCGACAAAGAATGGTACGAAGCCGGCGGTTTCGTCTTCCGCATCTGAGTGCAAAGCGGAATCGATTACAGATTGTTGCGGCGATGGTGTAACGGAGACTTCCGCTCCTTTGGCTGCCGATCTTTCCGCTGAGCCACGTAATTTTGAAGAGTTCATTTACAAGGTCTGGGGAGCGGGAATCGCTAAGCATTTCGCGGTGCCTTACAACCAGAAACTCTGGGCTGTTCCGTTGAAGGAAATGGAAACGTCGTGGCTAGGCGGACGTGTTCCCGTGCCGGATCTAGGCGAAATGATTGAAGGTGCATTGCGTCCCGTGGGCAAGCCCATGGGTCCGAATGCGCGCTTCGGTTATCCGTTGCGCGGCGGCTTCCAAGCGCTGATGAATGGCTTCCTTCCGCACATGAAAGGCGAGTTGCGATTAAACACAAGGGTGAAATCCATTTCACCTTCGGCGCATTCCGTAACCTTGATGGATGGTTCCAAGCTTCGGTATCAATCGCTTGTCAGCACTATGCCGTTGCCGCTTCTTATTCGCGCCATTGGAGAAGAAGCGCCCGCTGAGATTCACGAGGCTGCTCAGAGCCTGCGCCACGTTTCCGTTCGCTGCGTAAACATCGGCGTGGGCCGTGAAAATATCACCGAGAAACATTGGATTTATTATCCTGAGGATTCGGTGTTCCATCGGATTTTTGTCCAGGGTAACGCCAGCCCGCATTGCAACCCAGCGGGTGGCTTCGGATTGACCTGCGAAATTACTTACTCGGAATACAAGCCGCTGCCTTGCGATGGCGCTGAGCTGATTGAGCGCTGCATTCAGGACTGCATCAAGGTGGGTATCTTCAATGCGGATGACCCTATCCTGGCGGCTAACCAGGTGGACATGCCCTATGCGTATGTGGTATACGATCATGGGCGCGCCGCCAGCGTGGCTCATATCCGGGAATGGCTGGGCCAGCGCGATATCGTTCTCGCCGGACGTTATAGCGAGTGGGAGTATTACAATTCCGATCACGCTTTTCTTGCCGGCAGGAAGGCCGCGGAACGCGTGCGCGAAATGGAAGCGCGCGGGGAAGCGAAGTCTTCTCTGCCAGCCGCGTTCCAGGTTGCGCAAAGCGCAGCGCAAGGTGACTAAGGCCGTCTCCAGTTGTGGGCGCTTCCGAACCGCGCCTTCAACAGCCGCAATTCCTTTCGCAAGAAGAAGTAAGGTTGCAATAAACTAGATGGCAGATGCGATTCCTGGTCGTAGAAGATGAGAAGCGGATTGCTGACTTTCTAGTCCGCGGGTTGCAAGGCGCTGGCTATGCTGTGGATTCGGCACCTGACGG
>JAYTGM010000580.1:0-3064 GCA_043733425.1 Terriglobia bacterium | reverse complement strand
TCTGAAGCCGGTCTCAGAGAGCAAGTAGAATTCTTGATGAGAGGACAGCAATGCAAATTATGGAAGCACCCACCGCCGCGCCCCCAGTGAAGATTTCGCCAACTCCGCCGATGCCAGTATTTCAGACGGCGGCGGAAGAACGGCTGCACCGGAAACAGCGCTTGGCGGCCGCATTTCGTTTGTTTGCGAAATTCGGTTTCAGTGAGGGAGTGGCTGGGCACATTACGGCCCGCGACCCGGAGAGAACCCATTGCTTCTGGGTGAATCCGTTCGGGATGCATTTCGCGCATATCCGTGCTTCGGACCTGGTGCTGGTGGATGAGCGGGGCGAAGTGGTGGAGGGCAAACGGACGATCAACGAAGCGGCGTTCGCGATTCATTCGCGGGTTCATATCGCGCGGCCCGATGTGGTGGCTGCGGCGCATGCGCATTCGCTGTATGGAAAAACCTGGTCGTCGCTGGGGCGGCTGCTGGACCCGATTACGCAGGATGCCTGCGCGTTTTATGAAGACTGCGGGCTTTTCGCGGATTACACTGGCGTGGTCTACGACACCTCAGAGGGCGAGCGCATTGCGGAATCGATGGGCGGCAAGAAGGCGGTGATTTTGCGGAACCATGGGCTGCTTACCGTGGGCCAGACAGTGGACGAAGCTGCCTGGTGGTTCATCACGATGGACCGGTGCTGCCAATCGCAACTGATGGCGGAAGCTGCGGGGAAGCCGATTCCGATTTCGCATGAGAGCGCACTAGTGGCGCAGCAGCAAGTGGGAGGCCCGCGAGTGGGCTGGTTCCAGTTTCAGCCGCTGTGGGATTTGATTACTCGCGAGCAGCCAGACCTTTTGGATTAAAGCCAGCTTTTGAGCTTACAGCGCAGCGACCTTTCGCTGGAAGAGAAGGAAGTAAGAGCCGAGCAGAATCAGCATGATTCCGTTGGCGGCGATCACATGAGGCGCGGTGTAGATAGGCACCAGCCAGCCGGAGATCAAGCTGCCGATGGGCATGCCGCCGCGGAACGCCACGTTGTACACACTCATGACGCGGCCGCGTATTTCATTCGTGGTGATGAGCTGCACCAGTGAACTGATCATGGCGAAGCCGCCGATGAGCGCGGCACCTGCAATGAACAGGAAAACACAGCTAAGCGGGAGCGCCTTGGAAAGCGAGAACGCGCCCATGGCGAGGCCGAGACAGATCAGCATGACTAGCGCGACCTGGCCTTTGTTTTTGATCTGCCCGATTGCCGCGACGATCAACGCACCGGTGACAGAGCCCATGCCGGAGGCGGCGAGCAGCCAGGTGTACGTTTCAGGGCCGCCCTGGAAAATGCTTTTCGCGAATACGGGCAAGAAGGTAATCAGCGGGATACCGAGGCCGGTCATGCAGAATGCCAGGATGATGAGGCCGGACATGGCGCCTTGGCCTTTGATGAACTGGAACCCTTCGCGCATGCTGTTGAGCATGGAAACGCCGGTGCGCGAGGGCGTGAAATCGATACGCAGGAGCAGAAGGGAAACGATGACGGCAATAAACGAAACGCCGTTCAGGCCAAAGCACCAGACGGGCCCGAGTTTTTCAAAGGCCAAGCCGCCCAGCACGGGGCCGATCACGCGGGCGAGGTTGAACTGAATTGAGTTGAGCGCGATGGCATTGGGCAGGTCTTCCTTCTTTACCAAACCGGGGACGAGGGCCTGATAGGCGGGGCCTCCAAACGATTGTGCGCTGCCGGTGACGAACGAAAGGACCAGAATGTGCCAGATCTGGACCGAGTGCTTGTAAAGCAGAAACGCAAGGATGAAGGCGCAGGTCATCTGGATGTACTGCGATGCGAGCAGAAGACGGCGGCGGTCCATGCGGTCTGCCACGACGCCGCCGACGAGCGAGAACAGCAGGATGGGGATCTGCGCGAGAAAGGTATCGAGACCGAGAAGGAAAGGCGATTTCGAAATTTCGAGAACCAGCCAGCTCTGCGCCACGATCTGCATCCAGGTGCCGATGCTGGACAGGCAGGCGCCACTCCAAAGGAGCGTAAAGTTTCGATATTGGAATGCTTTGAAGACCCGGCTGAGCAATGTGTGCTTTTAAGGAAGCGGCGTTTCGCGTTCGATCAGGTGGAGCAGGTTGCCATCTGCGTCGGTGAAGAAGACCAGGCGGTTTCCTTGGGTGGTGAAAGGCTCGCCGGTAAAGGTGACGTTGCGCTTTTTCAGTTCCGCGTGCGCCTGATCGAAATTATCGACCGCGATGGCCAGATGGCGGATGCCGGGAGACTTCATGCGATCGGGCTTATTTTCCGCTGCACGCTCACCCTCCGAAGGGATGATCTCCAGCATGGACCCGTTGGGGGCTTTCACGAAGAAATTGCCAGCGTAGGAAAAGTTGATGATGAAGCCGAGATTGGCCACGTACCAGTTGGCCAGTACCTCAGGGTTGGGCGAGGCGATCGCCGTGTGTTCCATGCCTTTGAACATAGACAGAATTGTAACGTGCCGGGCGGTAATATGGTGCATATGTTCGAGGTTCCCTGCCCCTGCTGCCAATCCATTTTAAAGATCGATCCCGTGACAAAGTCCGTGATTTCGCATAAGGCCTTGGAAAAGCCGCGGGCGATTGAAGACTTGGCGGCGGAAGTGGAAAAGCTGAAAGGTGCTTCCGGACGGCGTGAACAGGTTTTTCAAAAACAGATGGAAGCAGAGCGCGGGCAGAGTACGCTGTTAAGCCGTAAGTTCGATGAATTGCTGAAGGACGTAAAGCAGAGCGCGGACAAAACTCCGCCGAAACGCGCCTTTGACCTGGATTGAGATGGATGCCTAGCTTGCCAGTTGCAGCCAGAATGGCATGAGCGCTTCCGCTGGCGGTTTTGGCCGCCCGAAGAAATAGCCCTGCATATGGTCACAGCCCATGCGGGCTAGTTCACGGCGTTGCGTATCGGTTTCCACTCCCTCCGCGATCACGTTGCATTTCAAGCTGCGCGCGGCGGCCACAATAGCTTCCACAAGGGGACGGGTACTCACCGGTGCGTCCATGGAACGGACGAAAGACTGATCGATTTTAATTGTCTGGATAGGCA
>JAYTGM010000579.1:0-3068 GCA_043733425.1 Terriglobia bacterium | reverse complement strand
GCGGCTATTCCTACGACCTTGCAGCCATCGCGAAAGCAATCACGCCTCGCACGAAGATCATCTATTTGGCCAACCCGAATAACCCAACCGGCACAATTTTCAGCAAGCATTTGTTTGAATCGTTTTACAGGCACGTGCCTGAGCGGGTTTTGATCATTCTGGACGAGGCTTATTTCGAATACGCCAAGGACAACCCCCGGTATCCGGATTCCATGAATTACCGGCACGATAACGTGATCACGCTGCGCACTTTTTCAAAGGTTTATGGGCTTGCCGGAGCCCGCATCGGGTATGGCTTCGCCCATGAGGAACTCATCGCCAATTTGTTAAAAGTCAAACTGCCTTTTGAGCCGGGCACGCTCGCTCAGGCTGCCGGGATTGCCGCGCTTCGGGACCGGCCATTCTTGCATCGCTCTCTGGAGGCAAACGCGCGCGGGTTGGTGCAGCTCCGGCGCATTCTGACCGATCAAAACATCCAATTCATTCCTTCGCACGCAAACTTCGTGCTGACCATTTGGCCTTCCGCAGATGAGGCGCGGCACGTGACGAAAGCTTTGCTGGAGCAGGGCGTAATCGTGCGGCCGCTTGCGGCATGGGGGCTTCCTTGTTGTATTCGCATCACTATTGGATCTGAGGATGAGCTGGATTTTCTAGCTCAGGCGCTTCACACGGCTGTCGAGGCGGAATTGGTTGTATAGCTATTTGCTACGCAAGTTTTGATCATGATTGAAAACCTTGCGGCGCTGTTGCAGTATTGAAGTTGGGAATTGAACCTTACTCCGGGGCGGCTTCCTGGAATTTTGACGCGTCAAGCGGAAACTGTCCCGCTTGCGGTGAACCGTCGTACGTTCCGTTATTTGCATCGTCCGACAGACTGTATCGGACCACTGCTGAAAGGTTCCGGGTTGTGCGGTGCAGCCGGTGCGGATTGATGCGGCTGACGCCTCCCATACCGAACAACCGATTGCATCTTTATTACCCGTCCTCTTACTGGTTCGTTCCCGATGCGTTCTCTTCACTGGAGGATACATATCGCCGGTTCGTACTAAGAGACCACATACGCTTCACATTCGCGGCATTTCAGAACGCCGGCGCGAACGGTTTATTGCTCGATGTCGGGTGCGGGGGTGGATTGCTGCTGGGGATGTTGGCGCGCCAGGGTGTGCGCGGTTTTGGAATGGACATTTCCCCGAAAGCCGCAGCCAGCACGTGGAAAGTGCATTCCGTCCCGGCGGTATGCGGCACATTGGAGCATGCCCCTCTAAAGCCAGGCTCTTGTTCCGTGATCACACTCTTCCACGTTGTAGAACATCTGGCAGACCCCGTGACTCACTTGCTGGCTGCCCGGGAACTGCTCCGGCCGGATGGCCGCCTGGTGGTACAGGTTCCCAATGCCGATTGCTGGCAGTTCCGGCTGTTCGGAAAGCGCTGGAACGGGATTGATGTTCCTCGGCATTTATTGAACTATCGGAAGCGCGATCTGGTGCAGCTTCTTCACCGGTGCGGCTTTCGAGTGGAGCGCGTCAAGTACTTCAACCTTCGTGATAACCCGGCTGGTTTCGCCACCAGTCTCGCCCCGCGCCTTGACCCGATGGCCCGCCGCTTGACTGGCGTTCGCGAAACCCGAGTCGGCAAGGTGCTAAAGAACTTGCTGTACCTTGCACTTACCGTAGCGGCGGTTCCGTTTGCTATCGCGGAGGCTGCGTTCGGACGCGGATCATCCGTGATGGTTGAGGCAGCGATTGACCGCAAGTCTTAGAATCGGAAACATGCGCGCCAGCTTATTGCTTTTGCCGGTTGTGTTTTCACTGCAAGCGGAAACGCTGGACGTTGCCGTGAATCGAATCGCAAAAGAAGCTGTCGAGAAGTTTGAGGCAACGGGATTAACTCGGGATAAGATTGCCTTGACTGTAATTGACCTGAGAGGCGCGGCTCAGGCTTCCTATCGTGGAAGTGTTCCGGTCTATCCGGCTAGCGTCGTCAAGCTGTTCTATCTTGCGGCCGCGCACCGGCAGATGGAATCGGGCAACCTGCCGGACACGCTGGAACTGCGGCGGGCGCTGCGAGATATGATCGTCGATTCCAGCAACGATGCCACCGGTATGATTGTAGATTCCTTAACCGGCACCACGGGTGGTCCGGAATTATCGCAGGCGGAGCTGACGGCCTGGCTTGAAAAGCGAAACTGGATGAACCGTTATTTTGCCGGTCTGGGCTACACGGGAATCAGCGTAAATCAGAAGACATTTGCAGAAGGGCCTTACGGCAGAGAACGTCAGGGGCGGGGCAAACAATTTGAGAACAACAACCGTCTGACAACTGAGGCCACGGCACGTTTGATCCAGTCGATTGTCACGAAAAAAGCGGTGACCCCGGCCCGCTGCGGTGAGATGATGACGCTGCTTCATCGCGACTTTTCAGCACCTGCTGCGGACCCTGACGATCAGGCGCATGGCTTCTCCGGTTCGGCGCTGCCGAAAGGCGCGGGTTATTGGTCCAAAGCAGGGTGGACCTCCACCACGCGGCACGATGCGACTTACGTAGAGCTGCCGGGCGGTGCGCGTTATGTGGCTGTCGTTTTCACCGTGGATAACGCGAAACAGGCCGGTATTATTCCATTTGTTGCAGGTAAGCTGGCCAACTATTTCAGCGCGACAGACGTGCTGCTACACTGAGGCCACGGGTCTATCCGGGCATGTTTGAATGGCTGTTTAAATATCCCGCCACAGCGTTTGCCAAGGGTCACATTGTTCTTCTGACGCCTTGGCCAGTGTACATTCTCGCCTTACTGGTTGCACTTGCGGCGGCCTTTCTTTACTGGAATATTCGCACCAATCGAGGATTCCTGGCTGGATTGCGGCCGGTGGTGATCTGGCTTCTGCAGACGGCTTTCGTGGCGCTGCTGCTTCTCCTGCTTTGGCATCCCGCGCTAAGCGTCGCAACGCTACGGCCGCAGCAGAATGTGGTCACTGTGCTGTTTGATCATTCGCGCTCCATGGCAATCACAGATGATGGCGGCACCACCCGGCTGGCTCAGGCCCAGAACTTGTGGCGCAATTCTCTGGCGG
>JAYTGM010000578.1:0-3090 GCA_043733425.1 Terriglobia bacterium | reverse complement strand
CCTTTGAATTCCTCACGGACGGCCGTTTCCCCGCCGCGGTCGTCGCAGGCTACTTACAGTCCTACGGATATGAACGCTTCGTTCTGAAACTCCGCAACGCGGGCGCGCTCTCCGTTCACTCGCTCTTCCTGGTTTTCCCTCTCCTGCTGCTCTTCCTGCCTAAGCCGAAAACCCGCGACACTGTCTTCTTATATTCCTGGTGCGCGCTATTCTTCCTCGGTGCCGTAGCACTCTTCTTCTCCGGGTCCGCCCGTTACCTGCTTCCCATGGCGGCCCCGGTCGCCCTTCTGGTTTCCGTATCCGCCCGCACTGCTTGGCTGAAAATCGGCTTCGTTTGTTCGCTCACTGTTTCAATCCTCCTGGCTTCCGCCAATTACCAGCACTGGGGCCAGGTACGCACCTTCGCGCAATCCGCTAAGCTCGGTCCTCATACCTGGGTCAACGCGGAATGGGGCCTGCGGCATTACCTGGAACAGCGCGGGGCACTGCCCATTCGTGAAGGCCAGCAGATTCCGCCGGGCAACACCGTGATCACAAGCGAGCTTGGCTTCCCCATCCGATATGCGCACGCAGGAAGCACGCCCGTCGTACTCGATACCCGCGAAATTCGCCCGCGCATTCCCCTTCGCCTGATTGGCCTCGATTCCAACTCCGGATACTCCACGAACGCTCGCGGCTTCCTGCCCTTCGGAATTTCCACCGGAGTGGTGGACCGTCTTCACACCGAAACTCTAGTTCCTAAATCACCCACCCACGAGTATGTCGACCTGGCCCTGCCCGATGCCGACGCTCAAATCGCAGCGGGCATTTACGCCGCCGATGGCAACCCGTGGCGCTGGATGTCGAAATCGGGTTCGTTTCTGCTGAAGCCACCTGTAGCGCCAACTCCGATCGTGGTGCACCTTTATATTCCGGATGCCGCCCAAGCCCGCACCATCACTCTGGCGCTTGACGGAAACCCGATTGCATCGCAGACCTTTCCCGGCCCCGGTACATACACAATAAAAACGCCTCCTCAATCCGGATCGGTTCTCACCATCAACGCGGATAAGAGCTTCTCCGTGCCCGCCGATCATCGCGAACTCGGCATCATTTTGAGCGGCGCCGGTTTTCAGAAGTAGTATGCTTTAATTTATGCAATATGGTGTGCTTGGCTGCGCGTTTTTAGCGTCACTGTCTCTCCACGCTCAACAGCCCATCATCTTGGAATATTCAATACCCACCCCCCAATCGCTCCCAGGCAGTATCACGCAGGGACCGGATGGAAATCTTTGGTTCACTGAAACAGCAGCAAACAAAATCGCGAAGATCACTCCGCTGGGTTCAATTACTGAGTATGTGCTACCTACCGAAGATTCGCGGCCTAATGGAATCGTGCAAGGGCCTGACGGCAATTTGTGGTTTACCGAACCTGGAAGCAATAAAATCGGGAAAGTCACGCCAACTGGTGCCATCACTGAATACCCGATTCCGAACGCACCTTGGCATATTACGGCTGGTCCCGATGGCAATCTTTGGTTTACAGGGCGGACTGGCACGATCAGCAAAATCACGATAAGTGGTGTCGTTACTGAGTACCCGGTTGCCTCTACGACCGGCCCCGGCAATATCACGCAGGGGTCTGACGGCAATATCTGGTTCACGGAAGCGTATAAAGTTGGAAAAATAACCGCGGATGGATTGGTCACGGAATATCCGCTTTCTGACTCTCCATCGAGTGACTATGATCGCCAGCTTGATGCAATCGCACTCGGTTCGGACGGCAACATATGGGCAACAGCCGGGGGAGCGACCTGGCGAATTGGGATGACGGGAGCGAGCACGTTTTACCCGACCCCTTCTCAATATTGGGGAACTCCGGGCATCGCGCCTGGCTTGAACGGAAGTTTGTGGTTTACGGAATTGTATGGCAACAACGTCGCAAGAATTACAACGGATGGCGTGATCCACGAATACGCAATTCCAACTTCCAAAGCTTTCCCGAACGGCATCGTACAAGGTCCCGATGGCAACATCTGGTTTACTGAACAAGCCGGAAACAAGATCGGCGTCATCGTTTTGTCAAGCCTTCCTGTTGACCCACTCCTGGTTCTCAGTTCCTCTTCCCTATCCTTCTCCGCTAATGCGGAACCCCAGGTCCTCTCGGTCTCATCCGCCGTCCCGGCTAATTTCCAGAGTTACGCCCGCAGTTTTGGCCCGTGGTTAAACATTTCGCCTGCCGATGGGCTTCACACCGATCAGCAGATAGTGGTCAGCGTAAACCTTGCGCGTCTCCCTCGCGGCACGGGGCCTTACGTTGGAGCCATTTCACTTACCTCAGGCGACGTTACGCAAACCGTTCCTGTCACATTCAACATAGCCGCCCCGACACCGGACTAGTAGTATCCTGAAGCCTATGGGATGCGGAGCAGGCGGGCTAGGCGCCCCAACTACGGAGATCAAGCCGGGCGAGCGCAAAGTGTTTTGCGTGAAGTTCCAGAAAGAGCTCGCGGGTTTGGACGAAGTGCCTTTCGAAGGTCACCCGCTCGGTCAGAAAATTTACGAAAATGTTTCGAAAGAAGCCTGGAAGCTCTGGATTGAGCACATGAAAATGCTTATGAATGAATACCGGCTCAATCTCGGCACGGCCGAAGCCCAAGAGTTCCTCATCAAGCAGATGGACGATTACTTCTTCGGTGAAGGCGCAGCTTTACCGGCCGGATACGTCCCGCAGCAAGCTAAGTAGAGTAATCATACACAGGGCTGCAATAGCTGGTTTCGTCATGCTTTTTTGGTAGTGTAATGACAAACCGCACCGTTCCATAGACCCTTTCTGGCCAGTTGTTAACCGCGGCCGAACTGATGTGGCGCCTGGCGGAAGACTGGAGCAACCTGGCGCGCTGTTCGGCGCTGGAAAGTTTGGGGCTGCTCGCAATGCGTAACTCGGGCATACGCGGTGCCGCGCTCGCGATGCACTTCGAAAGCTGCAACGCCATACTGGGTAAGTGCAGGTCTCGGGTTCCTTTCGAAGTTTCTTCCTTTACGACATCGCGGAAGAGATCGACCTGAAGAAACTGCGCGAGTTGCTCGGATCGCCTCCGGAACAACGCG
>JAYTGM010000577.1:0-8480 GCA_043733425.1 Terriglobia bacterium | reverse complement strand
TGGTGGTGGATTCTTTTCGGACGGTGATGAACCAGAACGATGGAAATGAAACGCAGATTCAATCCTTTGTGCAGAATCTGGGTTTGCTGTTGACTGGTTGGGAAGCTACAACTTTCCTGATTGGGGAGTACGCCGAAGCTGAGGTGCCAAACAACCCGGTATTCACCGTGGCGGATGGGCTGTTGTGGCTCTCTCAAATGGTTGAGCGGAACTCCGTGGTGCGGAAGCTGCAGATCTTGAAATCGCGCGGACAGGCATCCGTGCCGGGGTTGCATACGTTCCGTATTACGGAGACGGGCCTACAGACGTTTCCGCGCACGCTTGGCTTGTCTGGCCGCACCAAAATTGGACGAGGCACGAAACGCCTCTCCATGGGAATTCCGGAGTTGGACGAAATGATGGGAGGTGGAATTCCGGAAGGCGACAGTCTGCTGATTGCGGGCTCTTCCGGGACGGGAAAATCTCTCTTGGCGACGCAATTCATTGCAGCGGGCCTGCGGCAGGGCGAGCCGGGGATTGTGGCGGTATTTGAAGAACGGCCGGAAGAATATGTGACGCGGGCGGAGAGCTTCGGGCTCGATCTGGCAGGACCGTTGCGCGACGGCAGTTTGAAGGTGATCTATCTTCGGCCCCTGGACCTATCGGTGGACGAAACGATGCAGGAGATACTCGATTCGATTGAGAAGACGGGGGCGAAGCGGCTGGTCATCGATTCGCTGGCGGGATTCGAGATGGCGCTGGCGCCGGGGTTTCGCGCCGATTTTCGGGAATCGCTGTACCGCATGATTTTTTCGCTGACCGGAATCGGGGTGACGATTTTGAGCACAGTGGAAATGGAGGAACGGTTCACGGAGTTGCTGTTCAGCACCTATACAATTTCATTTCTTACAGACGATATTATCCGCCTTCGGTACGTGGAAATTGAAGGACAGCTTTGCAAGGTTTTGATGGTGGTAAAGATGCGCGGCGGCAAACACAGCGCGGACATACGGCAGTATGAAATTTCCGACAAGGGTGTGGAGATCGGTAAGCGGGTGACCGGCTACGACCGTTTGATTACAGGCATTCCCACGCACGTTACCCAAAAGTAGGGAAGTTGAAACGATGGTGCGTACAACGTGAAAGCGAAGATTCAGCAGGAGGTTAACATACCGGAACTGTGCCGGTCTTTTGTGGATGCCTCGCCATTGCCCATGGCCAGGGTGGAAGGAACAAACCATGGAATCTGTTATGTAAACTCTGCGTTTTGCGCAATCACGGGCAAGAGTAGCGAAGCGCTGATGGGAATGTTGTTTGCCGACTGTGTGAATGAAGGAGATGGGTGCCTTCCAATACTGGAACGGGTATCCCGCAACAGGATAGCGGAAGTTCACACTGGCCTTGAAACTTTTGTTGCCGGAAATACTTACTGGTCATACGTGATGTGGCCGGTGCAAGCAGCGAATGGCTGCGTGGCAGGCGTGATGATCCAGGTTATGGAGACGGCGGCGTTTCATCAGAACGCGATCGCTCTGAACCAGGCGCTGCTGATTGGATCAGTGCGCCAGCATGAACTGACAGATGCCGCTGAAGCGCTGAACGAACAACTTGAAGCGGAAATTGCGCAGCGCAAGTATGCGGAACAGGAGATGGAGAAACAGCAGCGCGAAGTGGAAGCCAGCGAGCGGCAGTACCGGGGCTTAATCGAGGCGATTCCGCAGATTGTGTGGACGGCGACGCCCGAAGGCCGGATTGACTTTGCGAATTCCAAGTGGATGGAATGCCTTGGCATTGACATTGAAAGTTTCAATGAAGCAGGATGGGCAATTTTGTTGGGCCCGGCAGAGAAAGAAGAGCAGCTAAAAGCCTGGGCGGCAGGCATCCGATCAGAACACGCGTTTCAGGTTGAGCACAGGCTGACTAACGTTCTTACGGGTAAGTTTCGGTGGTATCTTTCGCGCGCGGTGCCGATCGGTTCCGGAAACGGACAGGTCATGAAGTGGTTTGGCACCACGACAGATATTCAAGACCAGAAAGAAGCTGAACTAGCGCTTTTCAATAAGCAGAAGCTGGAGAGCCTGGGCGTGCTGGCCGGCGGCATTGCACACGATTTTAATAACCTGCTGTGCGTGGTGCTGGGTGGTGCCAGCATGGTGGCGGATGCGCTGCAGATTGAAGACCCTCTTCAAGGCTATCTCACCGATATTGTCCAAGCCACGGAACGCGCTTCGCACCTTACCCGCCAGATGCTGGCTTACGCAGGCAAGGGCCAGTTCGTCATGGAGTATGTGCAAATGAGCGGGCTGGTGCAGAGCACATGCGATCTGATCAGGGCGTCGATTCCGAAAAATGTGAAGCTTACGGTGCAAGCGCTAAGCGATCTTGCACCGGTAAAGGGAGACTCTGGGCAGTTGCAACAAGTGGTGATGAATCTGGTGATGAACGCGGCGGAGGCGATTGACCAGGCAGACGGGGGTTCGGTAAGAGTAAGGACCAGCGAGAAAAATTTTACAGCGGAGGAAATTCAGAAGATCGGGTTAATTACCGGCACCCTGGCGGCGGGGCCCTATATTGTTGTGGAGATTGAGGACAGCGGCTCCGGGATGGATGAAGAAACCAAGGAGAAGATTTTCGACCCATTTTTCACGACAAAGTTTACGGGGCGCGGCCTTGGGCTATCGGCGGTTCAGGGCATTGTGCGGGGCCAGAAAGGCGCCCTGGAGTTAAAAAGCGCTATAGGAAGCGGCTCAACTTTTCGCGTTTACCTGCCGGCTGCACCCGCCCGGAACGTGTTGGAAGAGAGCCATGTCCCGACAGTGCAACGCCGCGGAACCGGCACCATTCTGGTTGTGGACGATGAAGATATGGTGCGGCGAATGATTCAGCTCAGTTTAGAGAACGGCGGTTTTACCGTTCGGCTGGCTGCAAGCGGAGAGGAAGCAATTGCGATTCTTACGGATAAATCGGAAGACCCGATTTCGCTGCTACTTCTGGATTTGAGCATGCCGGGGATGAGCGGCAAGCAGGCGATGGAGCAAATGAAGACGTTGGGAGTGCGGATCCCGATTCTGATTTGCAGCGGGTATAGCGAGGAGGAAATATCTTTGGAATTTTCAGGTCTCGATATCGCGGGGGTTGTAAAAAAGCCTTTCACCGGCCGCCAGTTGGCCGATGCGGTCAGCGGTGTGTTGAATCCGGAACAGCGGGATAAGTAACGCTTTAAATGGAGATGAAAGTGCGGCGCCTTTTCTTGCTGAAAGCTTGGAGATGATGAGTTGTTGAATGCGAAAGGAAAGATTCTAGTTGTCGATGATGAGCCACTTGTGCGGGAAGTTTGCAGAAAGATACTGACCCGTTATAACGCCTCCGTAGTGGTTTGTGAGAACGGGCTAGAGGCGTTAGAAGTGTATCGTGAGATGCATTCGGATCTAGCCTTGATTCTGTGCGATGTTTCCATGCCCGTAATGGATGGGCCAACGTTTGTCAGGAAGGTATTTGAGCATAATCCGAAATCGAACGTAATCCTGATGACCGGGCACAATCCGGTGGAGGTCATGCCTGGAGATCTAAAGCAACTCTGCTCCACTGTCCGGAAGCCGTTTTCTTCCCTTCAACTGATTGATGCCGTCAAAAAGTGCTTGGACTACCAGCAGGATCATCACCCGGAAGAACCAAGCGCAAATCTTGCTTAGGCAACCGGATTTATTTACGCACTCTATCGGATTGCGAGATCGCTAAAGAATTTAAATGATGATTCAGTGCATGCTGGCGTTGGTGATTTGGGGCGCGGCCAACGTGATGCTTGCGGCGGAGCAGTGCACGGAGTTTAGGAAGCGGCAGATTGCGGTTGGGGAAATCGGGCTCGCGACTCGGGGAGCGATCATTACTTCGGCCAAGCTGGTGAAGAGCCACGGCGGCGGCTTCTGTAAGATTCTGGGCCAGGTGCGCTCCGTTGACCCGGCTGCCGATCCGATCCGCTTCGAGGTGAATCTTCCTGAAAGCTGGAACCGCAAAGCCGTGCAATTCGGCGGGGGCGTGTTCGATGGCTACTTGCGCCAATCCGATGGGCTGTGGGCGACAGTGGTAGCGGACAAGCGGCAGGCGGCTCCCCTGGAGCGCGGGTATGCGACGTTCGGCAGCGATTCCGGCCATCACCACCGTTACTTGTTTCTTCCGGATTTTTTAAACGCGCTGGGCGCGCGATTCGGCCTGAACGATGAGGAGCGCAAGAACTTCGCCTCCGACGGGTTGAAAAAGACGCACGATGTGGCGATGGTCCTGATGCGGGCGCGCTATGGCACGGGTCCGGCCAGGATGTACTTCATCGGCGGCTCCACAGGCGGGCGGGAAGCGATGAAAGTGGTGAACCGCTGGCCCGAAGATTACGACGGGGTACTAGCGGCTTACGCGGCGTGGAATCAGATTGAGAGCGATTTGCAGTTTATCCGCGTTTCACAGGCAATGTACGGCAAGGGAGATGGGCAATCTGGCTGGCTGCCGGGGGCGAAGACGAAGCTGCTCTTTCAGGCGTCGATGAGTGCCTGTGACGCACAAGATGGATTGAAGGACGGGATGATCAGCAACCCGGATGGCTGCCGCTTCGACCCGGCGAACCTGCGCTGCGGCGATGGCAAGGATCACAAAGGATGTCTTTCAGATAGACAGGAGCAGACGGTGGCTGCATTCGCGGCGGACCAGATTTCCAACTTTGCGGTGATGAACGGGATACGCCGCGAACCGGGGTACAACGTGCTAAAGGGCGCTGACCTGACGGGGAGCATGGGACTGCTGAGCCATGCGTTCCATCCGCCAATTCCGCTGTTAAATTCGCTTTATTACATTGTGGGCGATGGGGTGCTGCGGTTCTTTTTGACGAAGGATGTTCACTTCGACGCCTTGACGTTCGATACAAAAGCGGGCGGGAAGTGGCTTCCCGCGCTGCTTCAGCAATCGGCTGAGGATGATGCCAGTTTGGCGGATTTGAGTCCGTTTGAACGCCGCGGTGGCAAGCTGCTGCTGGTGCATGGGACGACCGATTCCACCATCCCGACCGGTGCTTCGGTCTTTCTGTATCAGCGGATTGTGGAGGCGATGGGCCAGACGCGCACGGACGGGTTCGCGCGCCTGTATCTGATACCGGGTTACGGGCATGGACATGGCGTTTTCGATGCCGGGTTCGACACCGTGGGAACTCTTGACGCGTGGGCCGACAAGAATATCGCTCCGGCCGGCTTGGTGGTGACTGACGGCAATAAAGGCGCTGCCCGAACACGGCCGATGTGCGCATGGCCGGCGTGGCCGAAATATGTGGGCGGCGATGTGAACGCCGCGGCTAGCTTCCAATGCGTTGAATGATGTTTTAGAAATCGAAGGAGAGGCCCAGGGTTTCGCCGAATTTCGGGCGGCCTTCATATTTGCCTTGCGTCATAGCGAAATCAAGGCCGACCGCTTTCCAGAGAAGGAACTTTCCTGTGCCGAGCGTCTGCAACTGCGCTTTGCCGAGATCGGCCTATTGCATGGGCGGCGCCGGCAATCTCGCACCTGATGAGAAGGCGGATGTATGCCGTCAAAAAGCGCTTGGGCCACCAGAACCTTTTCACTCGGAAGAACCAAGCGCAACTCTTGCTTAGGCTTGCGGCCCGGGTGAGTTCGCCAAGGTGGAGCGGCCCCAAAGATGCTCTTTGACCGGTGGCTCCTGCGGAGTCCGAAAGGAAATCTTTACGAATGAAGCCAACATTTTTTGTGAGCACTTTTGCTGTTTCGGCCCTGGTAATTGCGGGCCTGGGTCTTACTGGATGCCAGCAATCCCCGCCGCCCGCGGTAGTGGCAACGCCCCCTCAGCAATCGTCAACGCCGCCACCGACGACATCCACGGATTCCACCACTACGACAAAGTCCACTGAGGTGAAGCCAGCGGATGCGACGGATCCTAACGCACCTCCAGCGGTGAACACCACAACTACCGAATCAACTACGGTAAAGAAAAAGCAATAGCTGGTTGGGGCCTGGGCCTTTAAAAATCCAAAGAGAGGCCCAGGGCTCCGCCGAATTTCGGGCTGCCTTCGTATTTGCCTTGCGTAATAGCGAAATCGAGGCCGACTGCTTTCCAGAGAAGAAACCTCCTGCCGCCTAGCGTCTGCAACTGCGCTTTGACCAGTCCTGCTTGTTGCGTGGCGGCACCGGCAATCTCGCACCCGATGGTTAGGCGGGGAGTCCACTGAAAAGTGGGGGAAGAGGAGCCGGTTCAAACCCTTCCCTTGGCAATTCGAATACCGACGGCACCTGTAAAAGTGTTGCCGGAGAACAGGATGCCGGAGTTCAGGCGAATGGTAATACGTTTCGTGATTGATTTTTGCAGGATGACGTTTAGCCAGTAATCCGCGATGCCGGACCCGAGCTGGTTGCGGGAGTTGCCGGTAGGCACTTCGATATAAAGCCCAAAGGTGATGGCGGGCAAACGCGAATTGGGATGCTCATCGCGCAGGCGATATTTGACCTGTAGATCGAGATCACCAGGCCCTAGGACATCGGGATTGCCCGTCGATTTGTCTTTGCGGATTAAGATCAGTGGATCGTCGAAGCCTATTTCGAGATTGTTGAGAATGCCGAAAGTGAGTTGGAGGCGCGAGGTATTCTGCCGAAGCATGAGGTAAGAGATGTCCTGGACACGGTCGTATTCATTGCGCAGTTCCAGATGGAAGTAATGCTTGGCGGAGGTGTCCGCGTCACCGGTGAGGAAAAACTGCTGTACGTGCGGGGTGCCAGCGCACAGAGCGAAGAACAAAATAGGTCCGGCAAAGTTAGTATTCGAATTGAACCATTAACTGTAATTGCCGCGGGTTCTGTGCTTCCACAATTGCGCCGAAGGTATTTGTATAGAACGGGCTCACCCGAAGGCGGTTGGTGTGATTCATCAGATTGAAGGCTTCTATTCCAAACTGCCAGCGGGCGCGTTCCTGCATGACTTTAATGGTCTTCATGAGCCGCAAATCAACCGACACTGTACGCGGGGTTGAAAAGCTATTGCGGGATAACCCGAGTGGGCGGGCGGTGAGCGGATACGCGCCGGTACGGTATGTATCGGTCGGAAGTAGCGGGTTGATGGGGCGGCCGCTGCCCCAGGTAAACAGCGGTGCGAGCGTGATGCCTTCAAACGGATCGCGAACCGCTGCGGGAAGAGATTTCAAATCTTCTATAGGCAGGTCGAACAAGCCGCTTACGGTGATCCGGTGACGTTGGTTCTGGCGCGACAGGGCCCAATCCTGCCGGAGGTTGGCGGGATTCAGCGGCTGCTCATCGTAATCGGAGGCATCGTCATGAGTGGTGCCGAGGTTGTAACTGACCAGATAGGTGAGTTCTTTCGATAACCGGCGATTCACCGCGAACGTCACGCCTTGATACTGCGAGCTTGCGGTCTGTTCCAGATTGTATTGAGGCGGCAGAGCAAGTGCCGCATTGCGCGTGCGTGGCAGGTGGACGCCGTGTACATTGCTGTATTCCGCGGTGAAGGTTGTATCGCGATCGAGCTTGCGGTCCACGCCCGCGGTGAGCTTGCGCGAATAGGTGCTGAGGAAGCCGGGCGCGGCGCGGTAGGTGGAGGGCACTGTGCCGGGGAAGGGCTGCATGAATGAGCCCCCCTGGGCGAGAGAAAATGCCTGCACTGCCTGAGAGCCAGTCAGGTATTGCTCAAAGCCGTGCCGGCCGTCTTTCTGAAGAGCATCGTTCAGGAAGGCAAGCGGGTAACGGTCATAGAAGAGTCCGGTTCCGGCGCGGAAGACCCAACCGGAATTTCCGCCCGGATGCCACGCTAGCCCAAGCCGGGGTGCCAGGTTGCGATTGGTTTCCGGTATGGCGGCCGGAAGAAATTGGCGGTCATAGCGCACGCCCAATTCGAGAGTAAGACCACGGGCGAGCTGCCAGCGATCCTGGAACCAGAAACCGATGGGGACGGTGTTCATGGATGTGTGAGGACTGCCGAACGCCTGAATGGCAACATCGGGACGGCCAGCGAGAAAATCGTTGAGCGTGGGAAAGATATAGATGCCGTGATAGCGATTCGCCAAGCGCCCGTCGAAGAAGACGCCGTGCGCGCTTCCGCCGATGTTGAACAGATGGCTGCCCGCGGCCCATTGAAAGCTATCGACAATTTCCGCATGACGTTCGGTGCGGTCCTGATCCAGCCGGTAGCTCTGGCCCAAGGTGACGATGCCCGGGATTTCATACAGGGGCCCGGTTGTGTTTGGCGTGAGATTTGCGGTGCGCTGGCTAAATTGCATCCGGAGATCATTTAACTGGGTGGGGCTGAGCGTGGCAGACCAGCCGAGCACCAGAGAATGATCTTGAAGCAAGCTGCTGCCACGGGCCGAGCGGTCAGTGAAGTTGTCACCTGCTTGAACATCTTTGCGGACGCTGCCTCGCGAGAAGGCATAACGCGCGGTGAGGATATTGGCCTGATTCAGCAGATGCGTGCCTTTCACTGAAAATTCGGTATCGGTTTCGCC
>JAYTGM010000576.1:0-3093 GCA_043733425.1 Terriglobia bacterium | reverse complement strand
AGGCAATTCAGTTCAGTGAATCCCAAAAAGTTTGGCTGCTCACCACCAAATACAACTCCTACGCGATGGGCGTCGATCAGAACGGCGCATTGCAAAATCTGTATTGGGGCGCTCCCCTTTGGCGGATTACGGACCTGCAACCTGCCACAGCCAAGCGCGACATCTCTTCCTTCGACCCGCATCAGATGATCGAAAACGAAGAGTTCGCCGGTTGGGGCGGCCCCCGGTTCTACGAAGCTGCGCTCAAGATCGCGCGCGCCAATGGTGACCGCGATCTGGTGCTGAAGTATGTCTCGCATCAGATCCGCGGCAACGAACTGAACATAACCTTGAAAGACATTCGCGACGATATCGAAGCCACATTACATTACCGCCTCTACCCGGAAAATGGCGTATTGCAGCGCAGCGCAACCATCCGCAACAAGACCGCTGCTCCCATTACCGTTGAAAGCGCGCAGTCTGCCACGTGGTATCTGCCACCGGGGCAGGGCTATCAACTGAATTACCTCAGCGGCCGTTGGGCGGCTGAATTCCAGATGAATCGCGAGCCCATCCACGAGGGCGCGAAGATTCTCGAAAGCCGCAAAGGAAATACCAGTCATAACTTCAACCCGTGGTTTTCAATCGACCGTGGCGAAGGCGGCGGGGGCGGCGGGGGCAGTGAAGAAGAAGGCGGCGTCTGGTTCGGCTCTCTCGCCTGGAGCGGCAACTGGCGCATCACCATCGAGCAAACTCCGTACCGGCAGGTTCGTGTCACCGGCGGCTTCAACACGTTCGATTTCAGCTATCCCTTAAAGCCCGGCGAGGCGCTCGATACCCCAGAGTTCTACGCCGGCTATTCCAGCGCGGGTGCCGGCGGAGCGTCGCGCCTCATGCACAAATTTGAACGCGAACAGATCTTGCCCGGCGGAGCAGCTGCGCGCGCGCGCCCCGTCTTGTACAACTCCTGGGAAGCCACAACGTTTGCCGTGGATGAGCCCGGCCAGATTGCCCTCGCGGAAAAAGCCGCGAAGCTCGGCGTCGAACTCTTCGTTATGGATGACGGGTGGTTCGGTAAGCGTAATAACGATCATGCGGGGCTAGGCGATTGGTTTGTCAATAAACAAAAGTTTCCAAACGGTCTCACCAACCTGATAGGCCGCGTCAATCAACTCGGCATGGATTTCGGTCTGTGGGTGGAGCCTGAAATGGTGAACCGCGATAGTGATCTCTATCGCGCGCACCCGGATTGGGTGATGAATTTTCCCGGTCGCCCACGCAGTGAACTGCGCAACCAACTGGTCTTGAACCTGGCGCGAACCGAGGTGAAAGACTACCTGTTCAGCGTGCTGGATAAACTCGCGTCAGAAAACAACATCAAGTACTTCAAGTGGGATATGAACCGCGCTTTCTCTGAACCGGGCTGGCCTGAACTGGCACCCGCGGACCAAAGAAAGTTGTGGGTCGCCTACACGCGCAACCTCTATGACTTGATTGACAAGTTGCGCCAGAAGCACCCCAAGCTGGAGATTGAATCGTGCTCCGGCGGTGGCGGCCGCGTTGATCTGGGCATCCTTCGGCGCGTGGATGAAGTCTGGGCTTCGGACAACACCGAAGCGCTCGATCGCTTGCGCATTCAGGAAGGCTTCACCCAGGCGCACGCCCCGAAAATCATGTCCGCTTGGGTAACCGACGTCCCCAACATGAACCGGCGCAGCACGCCGCTTCAGTTTCGATTTTTAGTGGCCATGCAAGGCGCGCTCGGCATCGGCGCGAATCTGAATCACTGGTCCGAACAGGATTTCGCCATGGGCGACAAGCTGGTCAAGTTTTACAAAACCATTCGCAATACAGTGCAGACCGGCGATCTTTACCGCCTGCAATCGCCCCGCGATCATGATGTCTCCTCAGTCGAGTACGTGGCCCCTGACGGCAAGCAGGCCGTGCTTCTTGCCTACCGCCACTCGCAGCAATACTCCACGCCAGCTCCGCAGATCTACTGGCGCGGCTTGGATGCCGCGGCCGTCTATACCGTGGCATCTCTCGATGGAAAGATCCTCAATGCCAGCCCGGAATTGAGTGGTGCATCGCTAATGAATCAGGGGCTCTCCTTGCGCCTGACTGGCGATTACGACAGCACCGCCGTCGTCTTGCAGAAAAAGGAATAGAATTTAGGCGTTACTCAACCATGCGTTCGCCCGGATCCAACAGCATCTCCTCCAGCCGCCGAAATTTTCTGCGCACCGCTACTGGCGCAACGTTACTCGGTTCTGCGTCCTTGCGAGCCATGGTAGCTCCCAAGGCGCGCAAAGCCGTTGTAATCACATTCGGCGGCGGCGCCCGCGATGACGAAACCTTCATGCTGGAAGGGCAGGAAAACATTCCCCACCTGCTCAACGAATTGGTCCCGCGCGCCACTTTTTATACGCAAGTCGTCAACCGCGGCATTCTGGGCCATTACGTCGCCACGGCAAGCCTGGCAACAGGTGTATACGAAACCTTCAACAATTTCGCAGCCGTCGCACCGTCAAATCCCACCGTCTTCGAATATTTCCGCCGCGATCTAAAGCGGCCCGCCACAGACGCTTTTGTCATCGCCCCAAGCAACGGCTTTAACAGAATTGGCGAAAGCGACCACCGCGCTTACGGTTCGGGTACAGGCGCCGGCGTGATCCTTCCCAAACGCTTGCTCAGTGCCGCGCTCTCATCCGCCGATGGTGCCCGTTACAATCACCTGCTTCGCGATAATTACGAAACGCCCCTGTACGCCCCCGCCCTGGGTGGCGATGAAATCCATCTGAACCAGATGGCGGAAATTTTGAAGCTCTCTGTCTCAGATTTTTCCAGCCACGCCAAAACTCTCGCCAGCCCTGACGAACTCTCCGTCTTCATCGCGCGTCACATGATGCGTAAACTCGCCCCCAGTCTTCTCTGGATCACTCTGCACGACATCGATATCGCCCATGCCGGCGCGTACTCGCTCTACGTCGATGCCATCCGCCGCTCTGACCGGCTCTGTTCCGAAATCTGGAAAACTATTCAGGCCGAACCGGAATACGCGGGCAAGACCAACATGTTCATCCTGCCCGATTTCGGCCGCGATTCCGATACCGA
>JAYTGM010000575.1:0-3096 GCA_043733425.1 Terriglobia bacterium | reverse complement strand
GGGAGTGGGCCGAAGCGTGGTCAGTATCCGCGACCCCGCTTGCACCCACCACGGCGTGACGGTCGGGCAGGAATCCACCGCGATGATCTCCGTCGCGCCCATTTCAACCGCTGCCCAAATAGGGACTTTGTTGATCAGGCCGCCGTCGGTAAAACGGCGTCCATCGATAACAACGGACCGCATGATAAGGGGAATTGCACAACTGGCTAGAAGGTGCCGCGGCGTTACCGCCGCTGTTTCAATTAGCCGCGCCCGAAGCCAAGGCAACTCGACCGTTACCAGCCCGAAGGGAATTCTGGGAGTATATTCGCGCATCAGCGTCTTGGCGCGCTCCAGCAAGGGGCCGTGCTCAAAATATCCTGCACTCAGACTGGGCTTGAGCGTAAACGTCAAATCCTGCGCCGTGGAAGGGTGCAGCCACCTTTCAGCGAGTTCGTCACCCGAACAGCCAGCCGCGATAGGCCACCCATTGAGCGCTCCTACCGATGCTCCCACCACCAGGTCGATATCGACATCCCGCTCAAGAGCTTTCCATACTCCTGCTTGATATGCCCCAAAATAGCCGCCCGCCGAAAGCACCAGGGCCGTTCTCCCACGCATGTCTTATGTTAGACATAATCCATGCCAGTGCGTGCCGTGGTTCTGAGAGAGTTTAATGCCCCGTTAGAACTGGGCGAATTTCCCGTGCCTATAGTAAGCGCCGGGGAAGTGCTGGTGCGGGTGGAAATGGCCGGCATATGCGGTACCGACGCGCACTTGTGGCTGGGCCAGTTGCCGATTCCGCTCCCTGTGATTCTGGGCCACGAATCCGCCGGCGTAATAGAAAAGCTGGGTACAAACGGCATGCCGGATTGGCGGGGCGAACCGCTGCGCGAAGGCGACCGCGTGACCTGGGCAAGCTCCTTGAATTGCGGCGAGTGCTTTTACTGCCGTTTGAAGCGGCAGCCCACGCGCTGCTTATCCCGTAAAGCCTACGGCATCAGCTACAACGCATCGGAGGCACCGCACCTGCGCGGCGGATACGCGGAAAAAATTCTGTTGCGCGCGGGCAGCGCAGTTTTTAAACTGCCTAATGGGTTATCGTTCGAGGCAGTTGTAGGCGCGGGCTGCGCGCTCACCACAGCCATCCACGGAATTGAACGCGCGCCTGTGGAGTGGGGCGATACAGTGGTGATCCAGGGCGCAGGTCCAGTGGGCCTGGCGTCACTGGCGGTGGCGCGGGAATCTGGTGCGGAACTGATTGTTGTGGTGGGGGGTCCTGCGCATCGCCTGGAGTTAGCGCGCACTTTTGGAGCGCATGCAACGGTATCGATAGCGGATTACCCGAATGTAGATGCGCGGCGTGAAGCTGTCTTAAAAGAAACCGGACCGCATGGAGCGGACGTAGTCATCGAGTGTGTCGGGCATCCGGAAGCGGTGAACGAAGGGCTCACGTTCTGCCGGGACGGCGCGCAATTCCTGGTACTGGGACAGTACGCCAACGCGGGCGAAATTTCATTTAACCCCCATACGGTAACGCGCAAACAGTTGCGCATGATCGGGAGTTGGGGCTTTGAGGCGCGGCACGTGGATCGCGCCTTGCGCATGCTGGGTACGAACGGTTGGGGCGAGAGGTTTGCGGCGGAAATTACCCACCGTTACCCGCTGGCTGAGGCGAATCAGGCCCTCGCCACCGTTCGGGAATGGCGCGGCGGAAAAACCGTTCTGCTGCCCCAGATGTGAGATTCTTCAAACGGGAGACGTTTTGAAAAGACTTGTCTGGCTGCTGCTGATTCCTTTAATCGCATTAGGTGTGTGGTGGGGCATCTCAGCCAGGAACAGCGCACCGGAAATCCGCTTCGTGAAGCCGCGGCGCGAAACTCTGGTAAGCAACCTGCCAACGAACGGAAAGGTGGAGCCCGTGGAATGGGCGTCGGTCCGTGTTGACGCACCGGGCCTGGTGATCGATGTGCCCGTCCAGCAGGGCCAAGCCGTGCGAAAGGGTGCTCTTCTGGCGCGATTGAGTGAACCTGGGTTAGCGGATCAGGTTGCGGCGGCACAAGCCCGCACTGCGCAGGTACAATCTGACCTTGACGTCCTAAACAAGGGGGGCAAATCAAGTGAACTGACTGAAATTGAAAACAGTTTGACCCGCTTGAAATTCGACCGCGATCAACAAGCCAGGGAAGCCGGTTCGCTGAAACGTTTATATGAAAAGCAGGCTGCCACCATGGTGGATCTGCAAACTTCTCAGTCGCGGTTGCGGCAGATGGAAATCGATATCGACAATTTGGCCAAACGCCGGGCAGCAGTGGTGAGCAAGCCTGACGTGACGGCAGCGCAGGCCAGGGTGCGCGAGGCGCAATCCACGGCGCGCGCCACACAGGCCAAGGTGAGTCAAGGTGTCATCCGATCTCCCTTAGCCGGAGTTGTCTACAGTCTTCCAGCCCGCGTCGGGACGTATTTGAATGCGGGCGATCTGGTGGCTAATGTAGGGCAGCTAGACCGGTTGCGGGTTCGTGTTTACGTGGACGAGCCGGAACTGGGTCGCGTCCGGGTGGGCCAGCCCGTCAAAATTACCTGGGACGCGCAGCCCGGCCGGAATTGGAAAGGGACTGTGGAGCGTCTGGCCACTGAGATTACCGCGCTTGGCACACGGCAGGTAGGTGAAGTGCAATGCACCATCGATAATCCAGATCACGAGTTAGTGCCTGGCACGAATATAAACGCATTCATTGAGACTACTTCCATCGCGGGCGCGTTGACCGTGCCGAAGGAAGCCATCCGGCGTGACGGGAATAACGCAGACGTGTATGTCCTCGAAGGAGGCGACACGGTGCGGCGCAAGCGAATCGGCACCGGGGCATCCAGCGTTACGCGCACTCAAGTGACAAACGGCCTGACAGAGCAAGAGCCAATCGCCCTCGCGACAGACAAGGTATTAAAAGATGGCGATAAGGTGAAACCGATTTTCTAAACCAGCAAGCCCGAAATGGCGGCGATAATGCCCGCTGTGCCTGCAATCACTCCCATCAGGGGGAAAAATTTCTTTTTCGAGATGAAATAAAGCGAACTGAGTACCAAGCCGATTTCGATTAATCCTTCGCCGAAATCGTA
>JAYTGM010000574.1:0-3112 GCA_043733425.1 Terriglobia bacterium | reverse complement strand
GACGCGTGAGCATCGTGCCGCTCCACCGCGGTGGCTGCTTTCGCCAAAGCGCGCGCATCATGGGCCAACAATTTTTCAGATGACGGGAACACGCTAGTCTTTCAGCAACTGCCGCGCGATGACCAGCCGTTGAATCTCGCTGGTGCCTTCGCCAATGGTGCAGAGCTTCACGTCGCGATAAAACTTTTCAACCGGATAATCTTTAATGAACCCGTAACCGCCATGAATCTGCACGGCTTCATCGGCAATACGAACGGCAGCTTCGGAAGAAAAAAGTTTCGCCATAGCCGATTCTTTTGTGACGCGCTTGCCGTGATCCAGCATGGTGGCGGCGCGGTACGTGAGTAGCCGCGAGGCATCGATCGCAGTTGCCATATCCACCAGCTTGTTTTGAATCGCCTGGAATTCGCTGATGGGGCGGCCGAACTGTTTGCGGATCTTGGCGTACTTCAGAGCCGCATCGTAAGCCCCTTGCGCCATGCCGATAGAAAGAGCGGAAATGGAAATGCGGCCGCCATCCAGAATTTTCAAGCTATCGATGAAGCCATCGCCCTCTTTGCCCAACAACTTATTTTCAGGCAGGCGGCAGTTGGTAAAAATTACTTCGCCGGTGGCGCTGGCGCGCAGTCCCAACTTATTCTCTTTCTTACCGGTGCGGTAACCGGGTGTGTCCTTATCGAAGATGAAGGCGGAGATGCCGTGCTGGTGCGCGCTACGAGCCGTGACAGCCATTCCCACGCAAACATCGGCATAGTGCGCGTTCGTGGTGAATGTCTTCGATCCGTTCACGATCCAATCGGAACCTTCGCGAATGGCCGTGCTGCGCGTACCGGCGGCATCGGAGCCAGCCTCCGGCTCAGTCAATGACCAGCAGCCCAGCCATTCGCCGGAAGCCAGCTTGGGAATGTAGTGCTGTTTCTGCTCTTCGGTACCGGCTTTGAAAATGTGATTCGTGCAGAGCGAAGTATGGGCCGCCAGAATAATGGCCACGGAGCCATCGACGCGCGCCAGCTCCTCAATAATGATGGAGTACTCGACATATCCCAGGCCCGCTCCGCCAAGCTCTTCAGGAAAAATACTGCCCATGTAGCCCAGCTCGCCTAACTTCTTCACCACCGCGGCAGGGAACTGCTGTGCTTCGTCCCATTCCATTACGTGCGGCAGAATTTCACGTGCTGCGAAATCCCGCACCGCGCGGCGCAGTTGCACCTGTTCCGGAGTGTATTCAAACTCCACTTAGACCATCTCTTCTTTAGCTGCGTCCCACGTGACTGTGCGGCCCTGACGGTAACTCTCAACAGCCATGCGGCAGGCGATGGAAACGCGAAAGCCAGTCTCGAATGAGCAGTTCGGCTGGCGGCCATTGCGCACGCAATCGATGAAGTTCTGCATGTGGGCACGCGGCGCGGTGGGCGTTACGCCCATGGTCTCGCGCCCATCCGGACGGTTCATTTTCTGCGGAATATAACGGATCTGCTGCGATTTCGATATCGTGCCGTCAGTGCCAAGTACATCTTCTGTCACGCCGAGTTCGTTGTTGCCGAACCCTGAATCCCAGGTGAACAGCAATTCTTCCGGATGCTGCATGGCAACGTTCATGGTATCCGGCACTTCGCGGCCGTCCTTCCAAAGGTAAAGGCCTCCAGTCATGTTTACAGCTTTTGGAATCTTGAGGTCCATGGTCTTGTACCAGAAGGCAAGCTGGTGGCACATGTTCTCATAGACATTACCGCCGGAATAATCCCAGAAGAAGCGCCAATTTTGATAGCGGTTCGCATCGAAATCATGCGCGGGCGCGTCACCCAGAAATGATTTCCAGATAATGTTTTCAGGGTTCATATCCGGATACACGGGGCGCGACCACTGCGGCTTACCGTGCGGCGTATTGCGGTACATATGTGCGTGGATCGCCGTGATCTTGCCCAGGTTCCCCGACGCCAAATAGTTTCCGGCATCCAGCACCTGCCCCGACGAGCAGCCCTGATGGCCGATCTGCACGGCCCGGTGCTTGCCGCTTTCCTGAGCCTTCACATAAGCAACCCGCATGCGTTTCGCATGTTCCACGGTGAAGGCCATCGTCTTTTCCTGATACACATGCTTGCCGGCCTCGAGCGAGGCAATGAAGTGTTCGGCATGCAAATGCTGGGGCGTGGCGACGATGACAGCATCGATGGAACGGTCCTCCAGCATGTCGCGATAATTTAAGTACGTCTTGGCGTTGGGGGCAACTGATTTCGCGTCTTCCAGGCGCTTGGTATAGATGTCGCTGAAGCCCACGAACTCCGTATTTGGGCAGGCAATCGCATCGCGAACATCCTGCATGCCGCGGTCGCCGGCGCCGATAATGGCAATCCGCACGCGATCATTCGCGCCCAAAACCGAACCGGTCGCGATGGTGCCAGCGAGCCCGGTTGCGACATTACTAATGAAATTGCGGCGGGATTGCATGTACTATAAATTTTATCACCCGAGCTTGCAGGTGTTGTCTGACAGCTAGGCGGATTGCAATCTTCGGACAGCACCGAAGCGCATCCGCAGCAAGCCAACCAGGAATCCTAGTCCCATTCCTATTCCCACAATCACCGCTCGGTTCGGGCTGGACGGCGACTCAGGCAGGGAAGCGTTCTCCGTGACCCCAACCAGTTTCGTTACCAGCAGGGTTGCCGCTTCTCCCAGTCTTTGCGCTTCATGCGCATCGTCCGAAGAGGCGTAAATGTTCACCAGAGAAACGCCCCGGGACTTGAACGAGCCACGAAATTCACTTGTTTGCGAAAACGCCGCGTCAGATCCCGCATGGGAATCCGGCCGCCATTATCGCCGCCGAACAATTTCCATTCTGTGATACTGGTGGCAATCTGTTCGTCGGTTGGCGTGTAGGCACGGAAGAGCTTCCCATCGGAAGACATCACCGATGCACTTGACGTGTAGCGGTTGGGAATCAAGAGCGGAGCGTGTCAACAAGAATGAGACCAGCGGGATAAAAGTTTAAGGAGTATTTTCCTTCTTGGAAGCTGGTGGGTTGATCCAAACGGCTTCGGGCAAAGAGGGATGTTGCGGAGGTCGGCGAACGAACCGTTCCGGATGGAGCTGGTAAGCGATATCGAGAATAGTT
>JAYTGM010000573.1:0-8536 GCA_043733425.1 Terriglobia bacterium | reverse complement strand
AACTCTCCGGTCTGCGCGGGCATGGGACAGGTCCGAAATGGCAGCCGGGGGCGGGGGGACTGTGCCTTCACACCATCGTCATCGATCCCACGAATCCTCGGCGGATGTACATTGCGATATCCGCCGCGGGCGCGTTCCGCACGGAAGATGGCGGTACCACCTGGCAGCCGATCAATCGCGGGTTGAATTCAAAATTTCTTCCCGATCCCGCAGCCGAGGTGGGGCATTGCGTTCACCGGATTGCCATTCATCCTTCACGGCCCAAGGTGCTCTTCATGCAGAAACATTGGGACATTATGCGCAGCGATGATTCCGGTGACAACTGGTTCAAAGTGAGCGGCAACCTGCCCACCGATTTCGGTTTTCCGATAGAAGTGCATGCGCACGAACCTGAAACCATTTACGTGGTCCCCATCAAGAGCGATAGCGAGCACTTTCCGCTGGAAGGCAAGCTGCGCGTGTACCGCAGCCGCACAGGGGGCAACGAATGGGAGGCGCTCACCAATGGTTTGCCACAGCGCGATTGCTACGTGAATGTCCTGCGGGAAGCCATGTCACGGGACACGCTTGACCCTTGCGGGATTTACTTCGGAACAACCGGCGGGCAGGTGTATGCATCCGCCGATTCCGGAGACAACTGGAAAGCTATCGTGCATGATCTTCCGCCCGTGTTGTCCGTGGAAGTCCAGACCCTTGTATGATTCGTGTTTACCTTCCGGGGCACCTGAGGACTCTGGCGAAAGTATCGGGTGAAGTAAACCTGAATTTCGCCGGACCAGTCACGCAACGCAGCATTCTGAACGCGCTGGAAGCTGAATACCCCATGCTCCGCGGCACTGTCCGCGATCATGTTACTCAGGTGCGCAGGCCCTTCGTGAGGTTCTTCGCCTGCTCTGAAGACTTATCGCACGAACCGCCGGACTCACTGCTTCCGGAAGCGGTGGCGTCAGGTGAGGAGCCGTTTCTAGTGGTTGGCGCGATTGCGGGCGGCTGATTTCTATTGACCCAGAACTACCAGAGGCGAAATTACACGTTTCGGGCCCGGCATTTCAAGATCTAGCATAGGCTTGGCACGGAAGAGCAGACGCGTGGGCTTGGCAAGCATGCGGGCCCAATTGGTTGCTGTCTTTTTGCGGGCGCTATCGGTGGTGATTCCGGTATTTGCGTACATCTGCCGGTACAGCATGGAAACTCCGACAAAGGCTAGCCGCCCGCGGAGGGATTTGACGCAGCCAGAGCGCTTCCATATTTCCTTCACGCCATAAAACCGGTCCCAAACTCCCTGGGTGCGCGCGGCGATTTCATCCGTAGACATGGTGGGGTGCGCGAAGAACATTTTGGGACGCACGGCGGCGGGAATCAACCAGTATCGCGTCACGGGAACGCCGTTCACCCGGCGCACGCCTTCGCCCTGTTCCTTCTCCCAGCGTTCGAAATCGACAGTGCCTGGAAACGGCGTCATCATCACGAATTGGGCGAAGGTGAGCTTGGCCTGAGTGGCCAGAGCGGCAGTTGCGTCGAACGTATCCGGCCTATCGGTCGGCAGGCCGAAAATGAAGCTGCCCAGCACGTGCACGCCATGGTCCAGGAAGACCTGGAGCCGCTCGGCAAGCTGATCGCCCGCGCAATTGAAATCCTTAAAAACCGCCTTCAGGCCCTCTTTGGTGACCGCTTCCACGCCCACCAGCGCGCCCTTGATGCGGGCCTTTCGCATGGCGTCCAGAAACTCAGTATCCTCCGCGGCTTCCATCGTAATTTGCGTGAAGAAGACCATATCGGAAGGCAGTTCGGCCAAGCGATCCATCAGGTCAAACCGCTCCGCCCGAATGCGCTCTAACTCGGCCACGCGTGGGGCATTGTTCTGCTTTTTGGCAAGCACGATGTCCGTCAAGGTCACCGGGTAAAAATTGTCGTCCGCCAGAGCAATAAACCGATACCCGAGACGGCGGAGGTTAACAATTTCTTCAATCACCGGGTCTGCCGGACGCTGCCTGGGCTGCTGCCCGTCAGTACGCCACACGGAACAGAACGAACAGTGCTTGGGGCAGCCCCGCACTGTTTGCACGGATGCCCACATGTATGCTTTTTCCGGCATTAAATCCCAGCGGGCAGGCATAAACTTGTCCGCGGCAACGCGGCCGCCTTCGTAATACGGTTTGGGTGTGCCCGCCGCGCAATCGGCAATAACGGTCTTCCAAACTACATCGCCATCGCCGCCCACAATGACGTCAGCCGCACCGAGTTCCCGCGTCTCGTCCGGATAGAGGGTGGCGTGGATGCCGCCGTAGACTACCCAGGCGCCACGTTCACGCGCCATCTTTCCAACTTCGTGGCCTCGCAAAGCATTGCCGGTATGAATCCCCACGCCTACCACATCGCCTTTTTGAATGCTGCTCGGATCGAAAGCTTCCAGGGTTTCGTCCGTAATCAACGGGTCGCCATACTGTGCGGGAGTGGCGCCAGCTAGAACGTATAACCAGCGGGGTGTGATGACGCCAATGCCGAAAGCAACATCGCTCGGATTTACCAGATGAACGCGCACGTTTTTGCTCCTTTCGTACAGCGGAAGGAGACTAGAGAGGGAGGTCCCTAGGCTTCACTTGCGCCCTTCAATTACAACACACGCTCTCAATCCAGCTTGTTCCTTGCGGCCTGAATCAGGTCGGGCATGATGCGCAATTTGGACTGCGCCTCGGTCGTCCACGTCTTGGTGGCAATTAGTCCTTGATTCAATTCCCCAAGCGCGGGTTTTAAAGTTTTCTCGCTCGGTCCGCCGGGAATCTGCCTGATAGCGACGAACTCAATCGGATCGAGCGCCCGCAATAAATCCTCGCGGCTTGTATTCCGTGTTCGCGCCCCTAGAAGCCGGAGCAGGGTATCGGCGATCGCGGCGTGGCTAGAATCCCCTTTTAGCTCTTTGACGGTAGCGGAGACAAACCCGTGGGCATCCCGGAAACTCATTCCTTCACGCCGCACTAGCGTATCGGCGAGTTCGGTCACCGTTAAAAAATCAGACTGGGCCCGCTCCTTCATGCGGGCTATGTTCACCTGGGTATCGGGCAACACGGCCGCGAAGATTTTCAGGGCACGGACTGCATCGCGCATTACGCCCGCCATGGTGGGTTGCAGGTCATCCTCGGCATCGTTCGTATCGCCCCAGGGCGTATTGTGCAGGCCCAAAAAGACACCCTGAACCTGTCCTAAAGATTTGCTGGCCAATGCGCGGACATGCTCAAAAGGCACGGGGTTGCGCTTCTGCGGCATGATGCTGCTGATTTGCACCCAGGCATCGGAAAGCCGCAAAAACCCAAACTCTGCCGTACACCACAGCAGAAAATCCTGCGCCACGCGGCCCAGATTGATCATCGCGGTAGCCATCGCGCCGGCCGTTTCAGTCAGGTAATCCGTCGCGGCTATCGCCCCATAGCTGTTGAGCTGCAAGCCATCGAAGCACAGCAGCTTAGCCGTGTATTCGCGGTCAATGGGAAAGCCCGTTGTGGCAATGGCACAAGCGCCCAAAGGGCAGCGGTTCACGGTTTTAAACGCAGCCTGCAACCGCTGGGCGTCCCGCTCCATCAATTCAGTCAGGCCAGCCAGATAGTGACCGAATGTGATGGGCTGCGCGGGCTGGGTGTGGGTATAGGCGGGCATCAGCGTCAGCATATGTTCCTGAGCCAGAGCCAGCACCGCCGCGCGGGCCGAATTCAAACACTCAATTGCGGTTAGAACATCCAGGCGCAAGCGCATCCTGTAAAGAGTAATGTCGATATCGTTGCGGCTGCGCGCGGTGTGCATCCAGCCGGCGTTTTCCGCGCCGCAGGTACGTTCCAGTTCCCGTTCGACGAAGAAGAAAAGATCTTCCGTGGTGCCATCGTAATTGGCGGTCCGGATCTTTTCGCGGTCCAGCTTATCAAGACCTTGAAGACAGGCTTGTGCAATGCCAACTGGCATGATCGCCTGGCGCGCCAGCATCAGCGTGTGCGCGTAGTGAATTTCTAGCAGGTGATCTAAAAATAGCTGCTGGGCATCTTTGAAATTGACTGCTAAAACAGTCTCGGCGTAAATGGGAGCAGGAAATTCGGGGGCAAGCTCAGACAAATTCCAGTATGGCTTGAAAGGTCAGGCGAGGTGAAATTCCTGCCCGATATCGCGGAGCACTACGCGATGGGAATTTCCACCTGCGGCACTAACGAAACGCTCGATCGGTTCCCGAACCGGTTCCTTGCTGAGCTCAAAAGTCTGGTGATGGACGGGAAGGCAAAACTGCGCACCGGCATCGTCTGCCATGCGCAGAGCCTGTTCGGGGTTGCAGTGGACGGCAATCCACGGGTTGTACGCGCCAATCGGTATGATGGCCAGATGGATCGGTCCCATGGCGCGTAAGGGCCGGAAGGTGCTGGTGAAGGCCGTGTCCCCGCCAAACAGGACACGGTGGCTGCCCACTTCCACCACGTAGCCGTTATACCCGCGCTGCGTATCATTACGCATCCGCGCTCCCCAATGCTTCACCTCAAAGGCGCGAACGGTGGCCGCGCCCACGCGTGCGCTCTCATTCCAGCGCAGTTCCCGAACGCCGTGATACCGGGGCACACGAAGCAGATCGGACGTATTTGGAGCCGTAATTACCGTGGTTCCTGAACTTTCCAGCTTTCGCAGACTGGGCAAATCGAAATGATCCATGTGCGCGTGCGAAAGCAGGATCAAATCCGGCTTGGGGATGGAGCGCAGTTCGGAGGCAGGCGCTACCAGCCGCTTGAGCCCTAGCGTAAAAGGGCCGAAATTTAATCCAACCCGGTTGCTGAAGACCGGGTCCGTGACGATGGTGAAACCATCGATGCGAATCACCACGGTGCTGTGCCCAATCCAAGCGGCATGCAGGCCGGTATCCGTCCAATCTTTGAAATCCGGATGATGTCCGGGCGGCAATACGGCACGCTTCGCGTCAGCCGAAACGCGTTCAAAAAACTGGGGTGCGAAACGAAATGCGTTACTGGCCAAAGCAAGAGCAGACACGTTAATGTGATGCTGCCTTTAGCTATCCCGTTGCAAGCTGGTATATGATTCCCTCACCGCCAATGCAAATCACCCGACGCAACTTTGCCGCAGTCACAATCGGATCGCTTTCGGTGGTGTCCGTGCCCGTCACGCGCGCATTCGGCGCTACGCGGATCAATTCCAAGATCGATGGCGTTCAGGTGGGGGCCATTACCTATAGTTTTAACCGGATTGCCAGTCCTGACCCGGAAGCCATCATCCGCGCCTATACGGAAATCGGGCTCGGCGAGGCTGAACTGATGTCGAACCATTGCGAGGCGCTGGCGGGCGGACCCCAAATGCCCAATTTTGCGCGTCCGCGTCCTGCTGGCGGCGCAGCTTCCGGGGGAGGGCGCCCGCAACTTACGCCGGAGCAACAGGCTGAACGCCAAGTGGCGCAGGACAAGCTCAAGGAATGGCGCATGTCCACAACGCCTGGAACGTGGAAAGCAGTTGCCAAAAAGTTCAGTGACGCCGGGATCGATCTCGCTCTGCTTTGCTACAACATGCAGGACAGCATGAAAGATGATGATATCGAATATGGTTTCACCATGGCCGAAGGGCTGGGCGTGAAATCCATGACCACCAGCACGACGCTGACCATGGCGAAACGCATTGCACCGCTGGCGGAGAAACACAAGATTACTGTCGGCTACCACGGCCATGACGCCACGAGCGATCCCAACCAGACGGCAACTTTAGAAAGCTACGACACGTTGATGTCGTATGGGAAATATAATGCGATCAACCTGGATATCGGCCATTTCACCGCAGCGGGTTACGACGCGGTAGCGTTCATCAAACAGCACCATGCCAAGATCACCAATCTGCACCTGAAAGACCGCAAAAAAAATCATGGTCCAAACGTGGCGGTCTGGGGAACGGGCGATACCCCGATGAAGCCGGTGCTGCAACTGATGAAAAAAGAGAAATATCCTTTTCCAGCAAACATGGAGCTGGAATATCAGATACCGCCGGATTCCAACATTATCGCGGAAGGCAAGAAGTGCTTTGCTTACGTGAAAGAATGTCTGGCATAGTGCCGCTCGATTTTATGAAAGGTTTTGTAATCAGTCTTGTTTCGTTTGCTGCGCTGGCGCAAACACTGCCGCCAGTTCCGCAGCCGCAGAATATACCAAAACCGGGAGCCGTCACCAGCGGTGCTTACGCTCCCCAGGCCATATTGCCGGGTGGAATTGTGATCCCGCTCTATCCTGCGAATTCGCCCTACCTGAAAGCCGCGCGGGTGAGCGAAGCAGAGAAATATAACTTGAGCCAGGTTGTTCCGGGGCGTATCAACAGCATCGTCAACATCCACAATCCGTCTATTGAAGTGCACCCGGTTGAACGGTCCATCAATACCGGCGCGGTAGTGATTCTGGCCGCGGGCGGGGGCCATCGCACCCTGAACGTGGGCACGGAAGCAGCCGACTTCGTTCCGTACTTTTATAACCACGGCATCAATACCGTCATTCTGAGGAACCGGCTGCGCAGTGACGGGTATGTCGCGGAAGTGGACGCGGTGAACGATGCACTGCAATCGATCCGTTTAGTGCGCGCCTATGCCAAAGAGTGGAACTTCGATCCGAATAAGATAGGCATCATGGGCTTTTCAGCGGGTGCTGAACTGTCAGCGCCGGCGGCCGTCCTGTTCGATTCGATGAAGAATACCGATCCGAACGATCCAGTAGCTGGCATTAGCGCCAGACCTGACTTCGTAGGCATCATTTATCCAGGCCCTTCACCGTTTGCAAAGAACCGAACTGCTCCACCCATCCCGGCGAACGCTCCGCCTGCTTTCATCGCGGGCGGTGGCTCCGGCGACAAAATGCACGCCGTCTGGGCACTGGATTATTACAACGCGATGCTTGCGGCAAACATCCCGAATATCGAAATTCACCTTTATGGCAACGGCCGGCACCCGGGCGACAAAATGTCTGGAGGCCTGACCGACCGTGGTGGCATTCCCTTTGGAACATGGCAGGACCGGTTCATCGATTGGTTGCGTGATCTGGGTTTTCTAAAGCTACCCGTGCGCTAACCGGGTACCATCCAGAAGAATGCAAGCCAGCACGGAATCCGGTTCCAGGACCGCCGTAGAAACTCATGTTCTTCCTGAAATCCTCAGGCCAAACCTGACCCTGGGCGAGGCCGGCGGCATCATGGTGCTGGGCCTTGCGATCCTGATGCTGCCTATCGCTCCGCTCGGCAACAGATATTCGGCGGGCGCTGTCATTTTCTTCCTGTTTGTCACCCTGCTTTCCCGCAATATCGCCACCATTACTGCCGTCGTGCTCGGGTTTAGTCTGGCCTACCGTTTTTTCTACCCGGGCAGCGCCTGGCATGATCAGCCCTGGGCGCAGTGGTACAGCATTTCTTCTTTATTGACCGGGCACAACATTCTGCTCTCATCGCCCCTGGTGGGCATGTCCATGGCGGGCTATCTGCCTATGGGAGATCTTTTTGGCGGCGTGTTTATTGCGCTGGGGATCGATTCTTATTGGAACGTGTGGCATCTGGTGGTGCCATGCCTGCTATTGATTCCCGTACTTGCCAGCCCCAGCGCCGCAACCGTCATGATCTTCATGGGAACGGTTTCGTTCTTCCCCTATTGCGATTACACAACGGCGGGCGGAACTCTGGAGATTTCTTACGCAATCGTGATTGGCGCGGTTCTGCTTTACCGGTGCGGGAAGATTACGGAATCTTTGCCGCTGTTTGCGTTCGCCGCATTGTTTCGCCAGCCGAATGTGATGCTGGTTCCTTTCGTGTTCCTGGTGCTTTGGAAAGATCGTGATTATTACCGCGCGGGTTTCTTCGCCGCGCTTCTTTTCCTGTTTGGCGGCTTCTATATCCTTCTGGATTTGAAAGGCGCTTATCAGTGGCTATTCCGCTTCTGGGACCTGTTTCTGGAGAGCTTCTATAACGCGAATCACGGGCTGAATTCTAACTACACCATCTCTTCCATCCCGCATATGTTCGGGATCGATGACAAGGTAGCTTGGAATATCTGGCCGCCTGCTTACCTGATCCTGGTTCTTTCGAGTGTCGGGGTTCTGCTGTTTCTGGGGAACCGCATGGCCTCCAGGGAGAACGTCTTGTTCCTTGGAGTTCTGGCGACCGTCTTTGTCTACATTTTCTCCAGGGGGTATGCGCAGTTCCACTACGTGGCGGCGACAGCAATCCCCCTTGCTGCGTTTCAGTTCGCGGTTCCGCGGAAGCCTTCGAAGGTGATTACTTATTGGGCGACGGGCTTAGCGGTCTTTCTGGTCTGGGTGGGAGCGGTACCGCTGGCCTGGTTCATTCTTGCGCGCGGTGAAGCGGCTATTCGGACATTTCGGAATCCGCCCGCGGCCGCAGTAGCTACTACTGAGCTGATTGGGAATGACGGCTCCGGTACCAGCATTGCCAATCTGGATGGGAAGAACGAACACCGGCAATTTTACAATTTGACTCAATCGGCGCAGTTCGATTTCGATCCGCCGGTTTTGCTCTCGTCCGT
>JAYTGM010000572.1:0-3117 GCA_043733425.1 Terriglobia bacterium | reverse complement strand
CAGCGTAGCTATAAATCACAATTGCCGTGGGCGCTGTTGGGTCGCCTGGCAAGAAATTCAACACCAGCGGCACGGAGCGGTTGATCACGGTAAGCGCGTCGCGTTGATCCCACTGAGGAGGGGCAACCAGCTTCAACGGCATCGCAATACCATCAACCGTAAGCTTTGCTGCGCTGTTCGCCAGAACGAGCCCTAGCGGATTCCCGCCCACCGTTCCTCCTAGCGTGATAGACGAATAACTCGGCGCGTCGCCGAAAAACTTCCCGTCTTCAACACCATTGTTAAACCCGATCACTGGTTTTGGACTCAGCGCAACGCCAGGGTTCACAGCGCCTCGCAGACTCTTATTCACGTTGGCATCGCCTGAAGTCTGATGCACTAGGCACGACCCCGCCGGCGGATAAGAAAGGTAGGGGTCAAACGCGAAATCCGGCGATGAGGGCGTAATGAATCGGGCATAGAGATTATCAAGTAGGGTGGCCACTGGGGCGCTGGTAACATCGCTAATGCTATCCACGCGTTGAATGTGTACAAAGCCCTGCGTACCGGGGGCCCGTTCTAATGAGGAAAGCGGGTTACTCGCATCGCTGCAAGTAGCCGAACCTTTCGCCGCAATGGCGATCGTCACCGTATTTGAAACCACACCGCCTGCCTTTACCTGCAGCGGTACCCAACAGCCGAGCGGCGCATCGTTCGGAATCGTCGCCACAATCTGGTCCACTCCGGAACAGCATGGTGCTCTTCCTGAATAGAGCTTGCCTGCCAGCTTTCCTCCAATCGTGATAGAGACCGGCGCGGCCACGTCGCCCGCTTGCGGCGCTACGTTATCCGAAAAATTTACCGGCCCCAATCCCGTCGCCCAGATGGTAATCGTCTGTCCGGGGGCGGCCGGCGTGTTCAACGAATTGATCGGCTGATTATCGGCGGCAACAAAATTCTGTACCACTCCCGGCCCGTAGCCGCCGCTTGAGATTGCAAAGATCCCCGGGCCGCTGTCCCCAATCTGAATCGGAATGGCATTACTCTTGCGCCCCTGATACGTCACCCGCAAACTGGCTAGCCCCGCCTTCGCCGTGGAGGGCAGAATCGCATTGATCTGGCTGGGCGATACGAATAGCGGAATCGCGGCGACCATCGTTTTATCCGCTTGCGTCAAGCTCAGTGAGACACCGGCCAGATCAGTTCCCAACGGGAAAGCACTCACCGATTGCGGCTGCAGCGGCCCCAGGCTTTCGCCAAAAATCGTGAAGACACCGCCACGTGCTAGCGGAGCGTTCGGCAGACCGAAAGGCGCAAGCGATGCCGCGTTCAGCGTCGCGCGATGTGTCAGGATCGGCTGCTGCGCGGTAGCGGGGCAAACCAGGAAAAGCAGAGCCGTCCAATAGAAGAACCGCATGCGCAAAGCGTATCAGACAGCAAGTGTGAAAACGCGGCCCGCTAGCCGTGCAATTTCCGGTAGAGCAGCCCCGTCATTCTCATTACCAACAGGATCCCTATTGCTACAGGCCAGAATCGCACCTGCGTGTGCCACGCGTTCCCGCCAAACGAATACCGAAACTCCATCGACCTCTGTTCGTGATCGCGCTTCTGCCCGCTCACCAGCAGCCCGTCTCCCGGAGTAGCCAGACAGTTCACCAGATAAGCGCTCACCTGCGGCATGTGGCGATTCTCGAAATGCACCCGGCCGCCAGTCTGCCCCGTCCACAGCTTCAGGCGGATGGTCCCCACTCCCTCCCGCAGGGCCTGCTGGTCGGGAAACGCGCTCTCTACAATCGATAGCGCGGCCGGCACGCCATCCACCTGCAACTCCACCTCATGCGCCACGCGATCACTATAGGCACGCCATTCGTCGGTAGAGATTCGCCCGTCACCATCGCGGTCCACCGTCGCCATCAACACGGGCAGCATGGCCACGCCGGGCGTCAACTGGATCTCTACGCTAACTCCTTGTCGCGTTACGCCGATCAGAGTCGCTTGCAGATATTCGTCCAGCCGGTGCGCCACGGCCGGGCTCACCAGACTGTTCAGCAAGAGCAGCCAGCAAGCAACACGCTCGGGCCCCGCCATAGATTCACTGCGCTGCTGATTTCTTTCCGTAGTCGTTCGTCGGGTCCCGATAAATCGTATGGATATGCATTGTCGGGTCTCCCCCCAAAGGCTGCGGCGCATACTCAATCACCACCGTCGGACCCTGAATCCGGTAGTACGCGGCGGACCCGTTAGTGGTCGGTCCGCTCCACGCAAACCACGTCTCGCCCAGATTCGCTTTGATCTCCGCCATGCGCGCTGCCGCCGCCGGTTCATAAACAATTCCAGCCCATTCTCCCATCAGGTCCAGCAGCATTGCCTGTTGGTTCGTTTTCATCACGGAGCACGGCAGCCCCTCAGGCTGAATCGTCTTACCGTCCTTGCCAGGGCCCAACACCAGGTCGGCCACTTTGTAGTTCAGAATCGCCTTCTTGCGCTGCTCTTCGTCTAACGCATTGATCAGCAGAAACGCCTTATCGTTTTCTGCCCCCAACGGTCGTACCGTCTTACCGGCCACCGTGTACTTTGCTGGCTGCGCGGCTGTCAGGCTGGGCGTCAAAATTCCCTCCCGGCCCACCATCGTGATGTTCAGTGCTAAATGATGCCCGCCGAATTGCAACATCCAAGGCTCTTTTACCGAGGGCTTTCCGAGAACAGAAATATAGAAAAGGTCACGCCCGAACATAGACGCACCGCGCTCTCCGCTGGCCTGCTTCAATGCTTCATCGCCTTCCACAATGGCGAGCACCTTCTGGTATCCGCGTGCGCTCAAAGCGGATTCCACAAGCCCCATCGCGGCGTTGCGCTGCCCCGCGCTCAAGTCACCTAACTTTAAGCCCGCCCTAGGTGCCATGGTCACCGGCAGATTTGACCACTTCTTTCGCTGCGTAGAATCGTTGAACTCAAACAACACCTTCGCCCGCTGTTCCGCTGTCAACGAACTGATAAAAACATTCGCGCTAGCAACAATCTTCGAAGGCGTCTGCGCGTGTACGAAGCCGGAACACAAAACTATAAGGAGTATGGTTCGATACACAAGTCACCGCCCACTACTTTGTATCAGGTTTCGGCAATCGATGTGACTATCCG
>JAYTGM010000571.1:0-20808 GCA_043733425.1 Terriglobia bacterium | reverse complement strand
TGCGTCCAGGCGATGAAAAAGGTGTTGGGCGACGGGGTCGGTTTGGCACTGGACTGCGGGCCCGGTTGGATGGTGAAGGACGCGATCACTTTCGCGCGGGCATGCGAGCCGATGCACATCACCTGGATTGAAGACATCCTGACAGGCGATTACACTCCGTACCCGAATGCAGAGCTTTTTCGGGATCTGAAGCAGGCTACGTCAATCCCCATTCACACCGGAGAACAAATTTATCTCCGGCAGAACTTCAAGGAGTTGATTGAGAAGCAGGCAGTTGACGTGGTGGGCCCCGACCCGGAAGACGTGGGAGGGATTGCCGAACTGAAGTGGATTGCGGAATACGCGGATATTCACGGTATTTCGGTGGCACCGCACGGCATTTTCGATGGGCTGATCGGCTTGGCCGCGCATGTCCACCTGGCCGCGGCACTGCCTCAAAACTACATCGCGTTCGAGTACCCATTCGGCCAGCCCGATTGGTGGTATGACATTGTCGAAGGCCTGCCAAACCCGATCGTCAACAAAGGGTTCATTGACGTCTGGGACCGCCCTGGCCTTGGCTTAACCTTCAAGGTAGCCGCAGCCAAAACGCACCTGGCGGAAGAGGATCGCCGGTTTTTCGATTAGCTTTGGTAACAAACAAAAAAGGGCATTCACGGTTAACCGAGAATGCCCCTTCGTTAGGATTTACTGACAGCTGGGGAATTTGAAGCTAGCGATTCGGGTGCTCCAGTTGAAGGTGCCGCTCGCCTTCAGGTATTCGGTTGTACAGTTGTGAACCGCCCCCGGTCAGGATAGAACTCTCCGTTTGCAAGGTGCCCAAAGCATCGGTAGGAACACGTCCCGTGTACCGGATTGAGGGGAACACGCTGCTGCTGGAAGCACTATAACCGACAGCGATATCGCCCACCTTGTCCATAGCGATGCTGCCCATCCAGAGGTTCGTGCTGTCCGGGCTAAACGTGCCCTGCTGAAACACTGTGGGAGCGCCATTCGGGTTGCGAAGTTCGTACCAACGCACACCGACAACCTGGTTGTTCTTATTTCCGGAAACTTTAACGGACTGGTTTACGACCAGAGCCTCGTGACCATCCGCGAAATGCCGGTATGCCAAGCGATACATCAGCCGATCAGCTAAAGAATCGAGCTTTTGACTGGTATTCGGCTGAGTGATGCAGCCACCGCCACAATTGCAGGCGGCCGTGAAGGTTGCGTTTGCTAGAGTTAAGAAATCAGCATGGAACTTCCAGAGATTCAGGCTGTTCGATCCGAAATTCATGAAGAAATTCGGCTCGCCGGCTTGGGGAGCGATGGTGCCGTCCAAATCCGAAGGAAGCAGGCCGCCAAAGCTTGTGCTCAATTGGAAGCACTCCTGGGTCGCGGCCGCGCCAGTCAACATTTTGGCCTTATCGAAGGCGCACACCTTAGCTCCGCCAAACGTGGAACCGTTGTTGAAAATGTTATATGAAATGTAATACGCGTCCGGCCAGACGCCGAGCTTTGGATAGTCCGGAAATTGAGTGGTGCCGTAGCTGAATGCGTAACGGTAATAGCTGCCGGTGGCATCGGAGGTTGTGGAAACGGCTACACACTGCAGATAAGGTGTGGTCGTGACTGAGAACTGAGTTAAGATCCAGCGGTTCGCGGCCTTATCGTACTGAACGATCGGGTCGCCATCATTATTCACTTCACATCCGCCACCGAATCCGGCCCACAAAGTATTCCCGGATTTCGGAAAACCGGCTGCAATGGCGCCAGTAGATTTGTTGAACACGGCAAAGCTCTCATTGACCCACTGAACATACTGGGTGGCACCAACGGCACCGTTGATATCGGGCGGTGCGGAATTGGGAGCAAATCCGTAATCGCCGTTCCCCTTTCCAGCGATGTTCAAGCCGGACGTGGCGTTAATCAGCGGGCCAGTGGAGGTTTGCACCGCGGTATCCGGGCCATTCGTGGAAAGTTGATTTGCGGTATCAGGCGCAACGGTTTCTCTCGATTGTGTTCAGCACCTGGTGATGCCGAAGCCATCGACCGCAATGGCAGGGAAACATCGTGTTGAATAGACGAGCTTACTTCCACGGGACCGTGGCTGCTGGTCTGGGCGTAAAGAAAACAAATAGGGAGAATGGAAATAACTGAGAATGCCGATTGTACTTTCTGCATCATCAAATTAAAATATCGCCATTGTCACCGGAGTGAAATAGCGACACCGACTGCATGTTGATTCCCGCAGTTAAATATCTGCTGGAACAGGCACAACATTAGCGGCGATTTCGATCAGTTTATCCTCGAAATCAGTGTTCAATTTGCCGGGCTTTCGCTGGCGCTGGTACCACAGATATGTTTCGCGAAGCCCGGTATCGAAGGGCGTGGGGACTAGTTTCAACACGCGCTTCAGTTTGCCCATGGCTTCGGTAATCGGCGGAACGTCAAAGTAGACGCCGAAATACGCAGGGTCGCCCATCGGGTTGCCGCCAGCTTCTATAATGCGGTCGCGGGGAACCTTCACAAAGGAAAGCTTTTTCTTTGCCGCCTTGGCGAAGGCATGCAGTAATTCCATTTGAGTAATCGGCCGTTCCATGCCGATATTAAAGCTCTCGCCTAAAGCCCCGGGGTCTTTCATGGCTTTGATCATGGCAGTGACCAGATCTTTGATATAGACGAACTGCATCAAACGCCCGCCATCGCCAGGAATAATCAAGGGGCGGCCCGCACGCATCCTGTCCCAGAAAAAGGCTTCGCGATAGAAAGGATTTTCCGGCCCGTATATAAATGGAGGCCGGAAAGTAACTACCGGAAAATTCGTGCGCTGGTGCAGGCGGAACAACATCCGCTCTGTCATGGCTTTATTGCGGACGTAGTTATCCTGCGCATCGTCGGGAGCTAGCGGATCGTCTTCGTAGTGATTCAGGCCGTCACCGTAAGCCGCAATCGATGACATATAGATATAGCGCGTCACCCGATCGTTGAGCGAATGCACGGTGCCTTCGATGGCTTGTACGTTCGTGCCTCGCTCCCAATCGTAGGCATTATCGAAAACAATCTCGAACCTGCGGCCTTCAAGCGCTTGCTTCATGGCCGCCACGTCATTCCGATCGGCCTGAATGTTATCTACCTTCTTGCCGAAAGGGTGCTTCGGCTTACGATGCAGAATTGTGACATCGTGACCGGCCTTTATTAGTTCCGCGACCAGCAGCCGGCCAATAAACGCGGTTCCACCAATTACCAGGACTCTCATCGTATCGTCAGCCGCCCGGCTTTAATCGTAGTATTCCATCCCTAGATGGGTAATCAGTTGTTCGCCCTTCATCCAGCGCAGAGTGTTCTTCAATTTCATCAACTGAATAAAAAGATCGTGCTCGGGATACAGACCCGGCGCGGTCATGGGAGCCTTGAAATAAAAGGACAGCCATTCCTGGACACCTTGCATTCCGGCGCGCTTTGCCAAGTCCATAAAAAGCACTAGATCGAGCACCAGGGGTGCCGCCAGAATGGAATCCCGGCAGAGAAAATCTACTTTGATCTGCATGGGATATCCCATCCACCCGAAAATGTCGATGTTATCCCACCCTTCCTTGGCATCGCCGCGGGGTGGATAGTAATTGATTCGAACCTTGTGATAAAGGTCCTTATATAACTCCGGATAAAGTTCCGGCTGCAGAATAAATTCAAGGGCAGAAAGTTTGCTCTCTTCCTTACTCTTGAAAGAACCGGGGTCGTCCAATACTTCCCCATCCCGATTTCCCAAAATGTTGGTGGAGAACCATCCGGATATGCCGAGCATCCTGCTCTTCAGACCGGGAGCAAGAATCGTCTTGATCAGCGTTTGACCGGTTTTGAAATCTTTGCCGCATACAGGCACTTGCCGCTCCCGCGCCAGTTCCATTAACGCGGGAGTATCCACCGTTAGATGCGGCGCGCCATTGGCATAGGGCACACCCATCTTCAGCGCGGCGTATGCGTAAATCTGACTCGGCGAAATTTCCGGATCGCTGTTCAGTAAGCCGGTTTCGAAATCTTTCAACGTGGCATGTACCGCGGCGGGCGTGTGGAACACTTCCGTTGACCCGCACCAGATCATGGCCAGGCGAGAGGCACCGGTACGTTCCTGAAACTGCCGCATGTCGTCCATCAACATTTCGGCATGCTCGCGCTTTGAGCCTTTCGGCTTCTTATTTGGACCGTCGATGCGCTTTACATACTCGCGATCGAAAACCGCGGACATCGGCTTGATCGCCTCAAGCGGATCCCGCAAGGTGGCAAGCGTGCCTTTATCCAGGACGCCGGCGTTGAGCGCCGCCTCATAGCAGTTATCCTCAAAAATATCCCAACAGCCGAATTCCAGGTCTTCCAGAGTGGCGAGCGGGACGAAATCTTTGATTTTCGGAGTATTGTTGTCGGTTCGCTTTCCCAACCTGATAGTGGACATCTGAGTAACACTGCCGATGGGCGCGGAAAGCCCACGCTTAATAGCTTCCACGCCCGCAATCAGGGTGGTAGAGACGGCGCCCATTCCCGGGATCAGTATTCCCAATTTGCCTTCAGCGGGCGCGATCTTTCTGTTCTCGTTGTCTGCCAACCGTTAGGTGCTCCTTCGCAATAAATACGCCGCTTACGGCCGGGCTTTTCGGAACGCCGGTGCCATCAGCCGTTACGCGGCAATTTGCTATCATAACAACTCGATGCGTGAACGCGCGACGCCTACTTTAAGCGCGATCATCGTGGACGATGAGCCGCTTGCTTCCGGCGAACTGACCTACCTGCTGAAAGACTTCCCCGATGTGGAATTGCTCGCTGTCGGCCGGAACGGTTTGGAAGCAATCAGCTTGATTGAACGTTTGAGCCCTGACATTGCGTTTCTGGACGTTCAGATGCCAGGCCTTGATGGTCTGGGCGTGGTGCGCAAACTGCGCGGCGGCGAGACCGAAGACTTACCCTATTTCATTTTCTCGACTGCCTTCGAACAATACGCAGTGGAAGCTTTTCAGTTAGAAGCGCTGGATTATTTGCTCAAGCCCGTCGATAAACTGCGGCTCACAGCCACCATCGAGCGTGCACGCCGTTATGTGCAGGAACGGCAGCCGCCGCAAGCAGGCCAGGAAAAACTGAGCTATACGCCATCTCAGGAGAGCGCCACCCCGCACCCCAAGCTGGTGATTCGCAGCGGTCCACGGAACTGGATTGTGGATTCCACGGATTTAATTTACGCCACCATTGATGACGGGGTGATCAGTTTAGTTACACAGAGCGTTGAAGGACAATCGAATTACAAGACTCTGGATGAGTTACAGGCCAATTTAGACCCTGCCATCTTCTGGCGAACGCACCGCTCTTTTGTCGTTAATATCAACCAGATTCGTGAAGTGGTGCCCTGGTTCAACGCTGGGTATCAATTGAAAATGAGCGATAAGAAAGCTGCCGAAATCCCTGTAAGCAGAGTGCAGACGCGACGCTTGCGCGAACTCCTGAAACTGTAAAGAGCGGGAAGCCGTGAAAGCTACCCGCTCTTTACAACCTGGATTGTCTTACGAGCTTTACACGCCCGTGTAGTTCACCTTGACGAACGCATTCGAGTTGTTGCCGAACCGGTCAGTCACCATTACGGAGAACGAGTAGATGCCGGGGCCGCCATTGAAGGTCACGGTGGGCCGCGGGTTTAATGGGTTCTGTACTGTTGCGTTCGAACCGAGCACGGTTTCCCACAAGTACGAAACGATCGCGGAACCGTCGGCACTGGTGGATTGGCTTGCGTCGAGCGCAAAGCCTGTCGTTTGCGACGTGGTAGCGAATGTCCCAGGGGTAGGTCCGACAGGCCCTCCAACCGCATTCGGCGGGAAGACGGAACAACCGGTCAGGAATTTTGAAGCAGCAGTCAGGATATCGTTCGCCGTGGCAATGGGGTCAAAAGCGTTCGGAAAGGGATTTTGTCCGTTCAGCAGATTTAAATACGCCGCGTGCCGCGCTTCCACGGTGGCAATGGTCGCAGCCACGGTGCGCAAGTTGGGGGCGGTGATTGAGGCAATCGCACCGTCATAAGCCATCACGCCAGTGTTTTCCAGCACCGCTGCTGTCACAACAAAACTATCTACACTTCGAAACGTCTGCAAATCGCCGCCGAACGGCTGAAACCCGTAACAATCCGTGGGTGCCAGCGTGCCACCCAGCGAAACGATTGTCGCGGAAACCTGCATGACATGGGTCATCTCATGGGCGGCAATTTGCTGAAAATAGGTAAAAGAACTAGCTACCTGGGCTGCGGTAAAGTTGCGCGCGAAAGCTGCATTAGCGAAATCGTTTGCGGTGAACTTCAGCAGTCCCTGCTGATAAAACGATGCCTCCAGCCGCTCCAGCCGAAGCGCAAAATTCAAAATATCGACATCCGGGTTGCCCGTGGTCTGGGCTTCCAGCTTTCCTACAATTCCGGCCGTGGCCAGAACCGCTCCGGCACTCGCAAAGAAATTTCTGCGGGATCTTGCCCGCGCGTCTAAAGTGGCTACCTGCTTCATGTTCTTGTCTCCTGTCCCTCAAAGTGACTGATTTCAACACCGTTCAGTGTGCTTTAAACCTAACTCACTGGGTGGCAATCTGGTAACCAAGGTTTACAGCCAGTTCATCATCAACCTGACTTGCGTGATGTAACGTACATCAAATTGTGACTCCCGCTTTCCAGAGCGCAAATGCAACAGCCTGCCTCAGATATAAAAGCCACGGGTGTTTTTCTTTAATCGGACCACTGTCGCGAGGCGATCCGAACACTTTTATACCGCGGTATTGCAGCATTCGTTTTGCGCGGAAAATATGATATCCATCGCTCACCAAAATGCAGTCTTTCAACTCCAGGCGGCTCATGATTTCAGCCGCGGCTGAGATAGATTGCATTGTGGTGGAGCCTCCTTTTTCCGTTAAAATTGCGGTAGCTGGAATACCCCGGTCCATTAAATAGCTACGGCCCACTTCGGCCTCGGTAAATGTGGGGTCGCCTCCGGCTCCGCCGGTCGTCAGGATATACGGTGCTTTCCTTTGCTTCCAGAGCGTGACGGCGTGGTCCAGGCGCGCCCGCAAAACCGGTGAGGGGCGGCCCCGGTATTCAGCCGCACCCATCACGACAATCAGGTCGGATTTTTGCGCTTCGTCATGGGTGGATTCCCTACTGATACGGATCGAAAGGGAAACCAGATAGACGCAAAGCAACAGCAACGGCACAGAGGCAAGAAACCAGAGAATGAGCGTGCGCTGCGGTATTCTGATGTCAATATTGTAGGGGAAACCGCTGCCCGCCTTCCATTCCATCTCGAGTCCATCCAATCCGCTGCTGAAGGAGGTGCGCAAGGCTATTGCAAAAGGCACCCTGACTGAAGAAGGCGAGTGGGTGGCGGAATCGTTGCACCTGCTTCAGGAAGCAGCACGCGGTAGCTTGCAGATTACAACTGTGATTGCGGCAGAAAACATGAGCTGCGCGGTGGAAAAAGCTCTGCCGCGAGATCATTCCACCAAAGTCGCTCTGCTGCCTGAACGTGTTTTTGCATCGGTGGCGGGGACAAAGACTTCTCAAGGCGTGATCGCGCTGGTGAAACCGAGAGTCTGGCCCATCGACAGACTGTTTACGGCAAACTCTCTGGTGCTGGTATTAGATTGCGTGCAAGACCCGGGCAATAGCGGTACGCTGGTGCGCGCCGCCGAAGCTTTTGGGGCGACGGGCGTGTTGTTTGTGAAAGGCTCGGCCAGCCCGTACCATCCAAAAACACTGCGCGCTTCCGCGGGCTCTCTGTTCCGCATTCCTTACATTGCCGCGGTAGAACCAGCCATCGCACGGGCTGCGCTGGAGCACCACCGGCTTGCCGTTTACGCAGGCTTGCCTGGGGATGGTGTTCAGCCTTTAGATCAAGCGGATTTTCGGATTCCCTGTGCATTGGTCATCGGGAATGAGGGCCGGGGTGTAGGCCGGGAATTTCGCTCAGGCGCTATAGGTATCACCATACCGACCACGCATGTGGAATCTCTTAACGCCAGCATCGCGGGCGCCATCTTTCTTTATGAAGCGCACCGGCAGCGCGCGGCTGAAGTGAGCTCATGAGCCTGTTCGATTCTTCCCCACTTGCCGCGTCGGAAGACCGCACGCGCCCGCTGGCGGAGCGCATGAGGCCGCAATCTCTTGACGATTATGTCGGCCAGGAGCATATTCTTGGCCCAGGCAAGCCCTTACGCTGCCAGATTGAGCAGGATCGCATGAGCTCCGTGATCCTATGGGGCCCGCCGGGCGTGGGCAAAACGACGCTTGCGAACATCATCGCGAAACTTTCGCGGTCCGAATTTCTGCCTTTCAGTGCGGTCCTGAGTGGGATCAAGGAAATTAAAGCAGTCATGGCCGACGCGGAACGGTTCCGAAGGCTGGGCAGGCGCACGATTCTATTCATTGATGAAATTCATCGCTTCAACAAGGCGCAGCAGGATGCTTTTCTGCCCTATGTGGAACGCGGCGACATCATTCTAATTGGCGCGACCACGGAGAATCCATCGTTTGAAGTGAATGCGGCGCTGTTATCCCGTTCGAAGGTTTTCGCTTTGCGCGCGCTCACCGTGCCGGAGGTGGTCCGCCTGCTGGCGGCCGCGTTACAGGACCGGGTAAGAGGGCTGGGTACGCTTGAGCTTTCGGCATCGCCTGAATTGCTGGAGCAAATTGCAATACTGGCTAACGGCGATGCTCGCGCCGCATACAACACTCTGGAAGCGGCAGCAGCGGCGACAACTCCGGGACAGGCCATCGAACAGGCAACCATCGAAGCGGCGCTGCAGAGAAAGACCCTGCTTTACGATAAAGGGGGCGAAGAGCACTTTAACCTGATCTCCGCGCTGCACAAATCCGTGCGATCTAGCGATGCGCAGGCCGCGCTTTACTGGCTGGCCCGGATGCTGGAAGCTGGGGAAGACCGCATGTACCTGGCCAGGCGGGTTGTCCGCATGGCAATCGAAGATATTGGCCTGGCCGATCCACGCGCTCTCGAACAAACCATGGCAATGCAGCAGGCTGTACATTTTTTGGGAATCCCGGAAGGAGATCTGGCACTGGCACAAGCGGTTCTTTACTTGTCTGTTGCTCCGAAATCCGACGCCGGGTATCGAGCTCTGAAAGCCGCTGTAGCCGATGTCCAGACATTCACCGCGGAGCCTGTTCCGTTGCACCTGCGCAATGCGCCGACACGGGCGATGAAAGAATGGGGCTATGGCGCCGGCTATGAGCATGCCCATTTGCAGGAAGGCGCGCTTACGGGAATGGAATGCCTGCCCCCTAGTCTGGCGGGGCGAACTTACTACGAACCCACGGATCGCGGAATGGAGCGCCGTATTTCTGAACGCATGGAAGAGATCCGGGCGGTGAGACAAGCAACGGTAAAGCAGCCTTGAGAGCATTGTTTCTGTTTGCCGCGTTGCTGATCGCGGTACCTGCTCAATCAGAAAATTGGGCACCATTAACATCGGAAACCGTGCTTGAAGGAGGCTTCCGTTCTGAAACTGATTCGAGTCAGGTGTTCTGGGAAGATGTCCGTAACCGTTCCCGCCGCACGTATTTAAGCGGTTCCTTGGGCACGGAAACGGGTTCGTTTCGCACGGGAGCATTCCGCGCGCCAGCGCAGTTCCGCTGCTTTCAGGCCGGGTTCCCCCGGTCTGAGGGCATTCGTACCTATCTGCATGACGAGATCACCGGCAGCGACTTACTTCTGGGAAGCACTCTCGACCCCGGGATTAATTGGCAGGAACGCGTTTGGGAAGTGCCCCACGATTGGCGCGGCCGCCAGGTCACCTTCCGTGTAGATGACCGTTCAAGTTCGGCTTCCGCTGGCTGGGTTGGGGTAACCCTGCCCGAGGCCGGCGCTCACGCCTCTTGGCTCCCTTTTGCTCGCGCGGGGTACCGATCTATTTTTCTGCTGTTGGAGTTGACCTGGTTTCTGATTCCCGGCGTGGCGATCGTAATGTTGCTGCCCCCCAAACCCGCGTTTCAATTTGCCGGGTTGGTGATCACGGCGGCGGCTGCCGTGGGTTACGCGCTGTTCTGGATTTACCTGGGCAACCCAAAGATTGGCGCTGCTGCTTCAGGAGTTGTACTTGCAGTCTCGATCGGTATCATCTGGCTAAAGCGCCGCCGCGCGATGCCGAAAGAACTCGCAATCCTGTTTGCCGCCGTGGTTCTGATCGCGGTGTTTTATAAATCTCTCGGCTTCCTTTTCTATACCACTGACGAACCCGGCGAAATCGCGCAGGCGCGCTTTAATACAAGTCATATGCCTCCGGATAACCTGCTGCAATATCTGTTTGCCTGGAATGTTTATAACAGCCACTCGGTCAGGCCTTTTATGATCGGGAATGTCCGTTCCAGCGACAGGCCGCCTCTTGAAACAGCGCTTACTTTATCGCAGTGGCCGTTCTGGCGTATGCTGAGCATCCAGCATTCCTATCTGTTGCTGGGCGTGGCCCTGCAATGTCTGTGGGCCGCCGCCATTTGGATTTTTCTGCGTGCCAGCGGAATTGCACCGCCAGCCATTGTCACCGTCACAACTCTGATTCTGTTTACTTCCTTTGCGTGGGAGCATAGCTTCTATGTTTGGCCGAAGCTGCTCGCCGCGGCGTTTTGCCTGATCGGCATGGCCTCAATTCCGGCGCTTCGCGGGAGCACTTCCCCATGGAGTCTAACCGGGACCATCGCGGCATCGGCCGCCTTTTGTCTTAGCCTGCTCAGCCACGCCGGCAGCGGCTTTACAATTCTTGCAATTGCGATTTACCTGATTCTTCGCAGGCGTTTACCGCCTTTGCGATTCTGGTTCCCGGCGATTCTGGTAGGTCTGCTGTTGCTTGCTCCCTGGCGGGCATATCAGGTGTTGGTGGATCCGCCCGGTGACACATTGTTCAAGCTACATCTGGCGGGAGTCACGGATGAGAAATTAAGCCTGGGCGCATCACTCCTGCATGGTTACGGAGCGCTCAGCCCCCAGCAGCTTCTTGCGAACAAGATAGCCAATCTGAAGGCCTTGGTGTGGTGGCCTGACTGGCGAGCAGGTTCAAGCCTTAGCATTACTCTGCGCAATTTGCAGGATCTCTCATTTTTTGCTTTTTTCCCCTGCGCGGGACTATTAAACCTGGGGCTACTGGCCAGGCTGCGTCTGCACCGTTCGCGGACGCAGGTGCGGTTCGCAGACCGGATACTGGTTATTTCAATGGCGTCGTTATTCATTTGGGTTCTGCTGATGTTCGAGCCGGGTTCCGCAGTGGTGCACCAGGGTTCATTCGCCACCGTACTGCTGTATTTCACCGCAATGGCCTTATACCTACACGCCTGGTCCAAGCGGGCAGTTTGGGCTGTTGGGGCGATTCAGGCCTGCATCATCTTTCCCCTGTGCGTGTTTCTGGAACCCGTGATCGCCCGTGAACGGAACGCCATCTGGAACGATTCTCTGGATTGGGGCATGGCGGCAGCCGCGCTGGTTAGCCTGCTTTGCCTGATGGCGCTTGCCGCGTATGTCAGCCGCTGGCGGGAACCGAGTGTCAGCCCTATGGTTTACGGGGACGCTTGATGGTGCAGCCGAACGATTTTGTTTCGGCAATTGTTACCTGAGTGCCCGCTAAGATCTGATCGAGCGCCTCACGCAGGCGGTGGTGATGGACCCGGGCAGGGTTTTGAGCATCATCGAGCGCCCCGTGATAGCGCACTTCCGCGGCACTATCCAGCAGGAAGAGTTCAGGCGTGGCCTGCGCTCCAAAACGGTCAGCCGCGCGGCTGTCCAGGTCACGGAAAATAGGGAAGGTGAAGCCATGTTCCAAGGTGTTTCGGGTGATCTCTGCTTCGCTTTCATTGACATTGCTGTTCACGAAGAAAAACCTGACACCCTTTGGCCGGTATTCTTCGTAAATACGCTGAAAACGTTCACCGTACGCGTTCGATACCGGACAACGGGCAGATAGAAACACAACCACCGTGGGGGCACCTCTCAACAACTTGCGGTCTTCTGTAAGCCCCTGCTTTTCCGCAGGAGAAAGGCCAGCAGCGCTGGCAGCAAAAGCCGCTAGTAGCCCGCAGGCCAGATTCAGCTTCACTTGTCGAGCTTCAGGTTCAGCACCGCCTGCTTCCGCCCATCGAAGCTGCTAAGCGTTTTGGTTCCGCTGGCGGCCCCGCTCGATTCCGCCCGCAATTCGAAATCGACATCGGGGCTTAGGCCATTGAAGAAGTATTCGCCCTGCTCTTTTGTGATGAAAGAGCGAATTTGCAGCGTCTTCGTATTCTTCAGTTGCACAACGGCACCGGTTACAGCTTCCCCAGCGGCGTTCGTCACTGCGCCCTGCACGCTACGGACGCGCGTGTCTTCGCCGCGCTTGGGGCTCTGCGCCACCAATGTCGCTGAGCCGCTTGCAAGCAGCACAAGACCGAATAGGAATGAAGCCAGGAAACGAGTCATAGCGAACCTTCAAAAGGGTAGACGGCCCCCGCCACTACCCCGTTCCTTACTTCCACTCGTCCGCTTCCTCTTCTTCGTCTTCCTTTTCTTCTTCATCGTCGGAATCTTCGTCTTCGTCTTCGTCTTCGTCTTCTTCTTTATCCGCCTCATCGACGGGCTCAAGCTCCAGAGGATCTTTGCCGAGAACCGTCAAGGAAGCGCCGCATTCATCGCAACTCAGCGTTTCACCTTCATCCACTTCTTCTTCTTCGACGTCGATTGATTCATTACAAACCGGACACGTAACCATTTCCGTTCTCCTCACTCAAAATACTTTCTTTATATGACACTTTCTCTCTACAACTGCAACTGCAACAAAGCAGTGAACAGCTTAAACTTTTTCGGCAAGATCCGGTACAGCGTCATTGCGTTGGCCGGTCCATCGCTTCCAGCCGCCCAGTTGCGAAACTGCCAGCAATCCCCAGGCCGTGATGGAGACGTATTGAATCGCTTGCGCCAGCAGGATATAAGCAATTGCATCTGTTTGGCTGATCCCGAAGGGCGTTAGCACGCTGACGGCCACGAATTGATAAATTCCAACATAGCCGGGTGTTGAGGGCAAGGCGCTTCCCAGGCCAAGTCCAGCCACCAGTAGGAACGCAACCGGCAGCGGAATCGCTATCTGCAAAGCCCAACCGCCTAATGCGGCAGCGGAACCATCAATCGCCCAAATCAGAGCAGTGAGTAAGAGAAATCGGAAAAGGCGGCCGGGATTGTGGAGTGCCGCCGCACCTAGCAGTACCTGATCCAGAATCGTTTCGACCCGGAGTTTCAGCCCAGGTGAGAGAGGCGCGCGCGCCAATAACGCCCGCCAAAGTTTTTCGAGGACCGGCAGAAGAACAATCGCCAGCGCGCCCCCTAAACCAAGGGGCACAAATACCCGTGTCGCGTCAGCGAACCAGCCGGGGCGGGTAGGCAGGATCAACAGCACCAGCGAACTGATCAGTACCAGCGTCACCGCGTCCACAATCCGCTCAGATAAAGCAGTGGTGAGCACATAGGCGGCGCCGAGCCCAGTCTTCACCCGAATTACCATGGTTCTCACCAGTTCACCGGCGCGCGCGGGCAAAAACGCGTTGCCGAAATATCCGGCGCATGTAGCCCAGAACACTGTCGGGAAAGACACTGGCCCTTGTGTGGAAAGAAGCACGCGCCAACGCACAGCTCGCAGCACCAAAGAAAAACTTCCCGCTACCAGCCAAAGGAGCACACGTTCGGGTTTGGCCGCGATCAACGTGGCCCACACAGACGCCCAATGCAGCCCCCGAAACGAGTAATAGAGGAGTATGCCGGAAAGCGCGATCGCCAGCGCAAGATATCCCAGACGGGCGGGTGACAGCGCGGGCCGGGCAGGTTCAGGCATTCCTGTTTATTCTCACCGAATTTGACAGGCTCTCGTCAAACGCATTAGCGTAGAGCTAAGAATGCACGAATTGGTTTCACGCCGCCTAACTATCTGGGTAGCAATTTTGTGTCTGGCAATCACGGTGATTGCACTGGGCGCGGCAGCGAAGTACAGCCAATTCGAAAGTACCTCCCATAGCACCAGCTATCTTACCCAAAGCGTCAAGATGGTTTCGAGTGACCAGACGGACGCGCCCGCTCTGCCGCCTTTGGCAGCACCCCCAAATCAGGCAGTTCTGGAACCGCTTTCCGTCTTACGCCTGACACCTGTAAATACTTCCGTTCCCGCTCTGCCTCGCGATTCATCTGTTCGCTCGCCTCTTTTGGTGTAGAGCCCCCCCGTCTTTCTACAATTCTCCCCTCCATTTTAGATTCGTAGTTTAAGGATGTTACCCATGCGTCTTGCTTTTGCCGGCGGTACCGCCAGTTTCCTTGCAGCACTGTACTCCGTATCCTGTTCACGCCCGGCGCCGCCTTCAGCGCAAACGGCTGTGGCGCCCGTGGTTGCTGTGGAACGCGCGGTTTTTGAAGACCTGAGCCGTTACGAAACCCTTGCGGCGGAGTTCCGGCCCTATCAGGAGATTGACGTTCACGCCAAAGTGGCGGGCTACGTAAAGAAGATCTACGTGGATGTAGGAGATCGCGTAAAGCAGGGCCAGATACTGGCAACACTGGAAATTCCCGAAATGGCTGATGAACTGACGCGCGTTCGGGCAGCCAAAGGCCGCAGTTCCTCAGAGGTGAACCGCATGAAGGAGGAAGTGGCGCGCGCGGAGGCAGCGCACAATGCCGCACACGTCACATTCGACCGTCTGGACCGCGTTTCCAAGGCCAGGCCGAACCTGATTGCCGCTCAGGAGATTGACGATGCCCGTGCCCGCGATCAATCCTCTGAGGCACAAATTTCAGCCGCGAAAGCAGCTTTAGAAAGCGCCCAGCAGCAGGTGGATGTGGGCCAGGCCGATGTGCAGAAAACCATCACCATGAATGCGTATGCCACCATTACGGCTCCCTTCGCCGGTGTGGTCACGCATCGCTACGCGGACACCGGGGCCATGGTCCCGGCGGGTACCAATTCCGCCAACACCATGCCCGTGATCAAGCTCAGCCAGAACTCCACTTTGCGCTTGATCCTTCCCGTTCCGGAATCGCTAAGCGCCCGGGTTCATAAGGGAGATACGGTCCAGGTGGAGGTTCCCGCGCTCTCCAGAAAGTTTACAGGGCGGGTAACCCGCATGGCAGATTCGGTTGCGATGAGTACGCGCACCATGGAAACGGAGATCGATGTACCTAACCCCTCGCTCGAACTGCTGCCCGGTATGTACGCCAAAGCGGTGCTCTCCATCGATCGCCGCGCGCATGTCTTGACCATTCCATTGGCTGCTCTGGGCGGCACTGAGACGCAGCCTTCCGTTTATCTGGTGGGCCCGGATCGGAAACTTCGTATTCAACCGGTGACGATTGGTCTTCAAACTTCCAGCCGCGTGCAGATTGAAACGGGCCTCAATGAAGGCGCGGAGGTCATCGTCGGTCCGCGTGGCGGCCTGACACCAGGCCAAAGCGTCACGCCCAAAGTCACGGGAGGCAAATAGCTCATGTCGCGCTTTGCCATTCGGAACCCCTACTTCATCATCGTGATCTGTCTAGCGTTAATCGTGGTGGGCGTCTCAAGCACCCTCCGCATGCCCGTGGACATGTTTCCCACCATCAACATTCCGGTTGTCGTTGTCGCCACGTTCTTCTCTGGTATGCCGCCTGAGCAGATTGAAACTGATATCACCTCGCGCTTTGAACGCTTCTTCACGCTTGCCAGCGGCATCGACCATATTGAATCCCGCTCGTTGCCGGGTGTCAGCATCATCCGCGTTTATTTTCAGGCGGGCATGAACGGGGATTCTGCCGTGACTGGAATTTCGAACCTTGCGATGGCGAACCTACGCCGCTTGCCGCCCGGGACGCTTCCCCCAATTGTCCTGAAATTCGATGCTTCCAGCCTGCCGGTTTCGCTGGTGACATTTCAAGGAGAGGGCCTGAACGAAACGGCACTGCGCGATCTGGCGCAGTACCAAGTTCGCAATCAGATCGCCACCGTACCTGGTGCTTCCGTTCCTCAACCCTTTGGCGGTGCGTCGCGCCAGATCATGGTCTATGCGGACCCCTACAAACTGGAAAGCCACCAGATGTCCCTCATGGATGTGGTGCGCGGCGTCAATGAATCGAACCTGATTCTGCCGGCGGGAGATGTGAAAATCGGGCAGTTCGATTACAACATTTACACGAACAGCCAGGCTCCCGATCTTGTCTCCATCGGACGCATTCCACTGCGCACCATAGGGCAGGCTTCCGTGCTGGTCAACGACGTGGCAACGGTAAAAGATTCGCAAACCACGCAAACCAATATCGTGCGCGTCGACGGGCAGCGTTCGGTTTATGTGCCCGTCCTAAAGCAGGGTGGCGACACCAACACCATTGAAATTGTGGATGGTGTGCGGGAAGTGTTGACGCGGCTCACTGACGTGCCGAAACAACTGATCGCCAGCGTGGTCTTCGATCAATCCGTCTTCATCAAGAACGCCATCGAGACGCTGATTCATGAAGGTGCGCTCGGTTTGTTCCTCACTTCGGTCATGATTCTTGTGTTTCTCGGCAGCTTCCGCGCGACGGTAGCGGTTCTCTTTTCAATTCCGCTTTCCGCCCTGGCCACAATGCTGATTCTTTACTTCGGCGGCAACACAATTAACAGCATGATTCTGGGGGGCTTGGCGCTTGCGTTTTCCCGCCTGATCGATAACTCAGTCGTGGTGCTGGAAAATATCTATCGGCATCTGCAGTTGGGTGCTTCTCCTGAAGACGCTGCGGAACAAGGGGGCAGGGAGGTGGCGCTACCGGTGTTGGCTGCTACGTTGACCACCATTGTCGTGTTCTTCCCCGTCACTTTTCTTTACGGCGTGAGCAAGTTTCTGTTTGGTGCCCTGGCTCTTGCGGTGGTTATATCGCTGATTGCTTCTTACGTGGTGGCCCTTACCGTCGTGCCGCTTTTCTGCGCGCGGTTCATTAAGACAGCTCATTCCACCAACCCTTTTAACCAATGGTTCGATCGCCAGTTTGAGGCGTTCCTGCGCGGATACGATCGTGCGGTGAGCGCGGTTTTGCGAGTGCCGCTCCTGATGATGGGCGGCGTTGCTCTGATTCTGATCGGAGGCCTTGCGCTCTTTCCTTTCCTGGGCCTGTCTTTTTTTCCACGAAGCGACGCCGGCCAATTCCTGATTAACGTAAAAGCACCTTCGGGCACGCGGGTGGAAATTACGGAAGCTCTGGTGGCGAAGGCTGAACTACTCATCCGCCACACGGTAGATGCTGGCGACCTGGACCGTATCGTTTCGAATATCGGAACGAATCCGGATATCTCCGCGATCTACACCACCAACTCCGCGCCGCATACCGCGTTCATACAGGTCAGCCTCAAGCAAGGTCACAAGACCGGCAGTTATGAATACATGGACAGGGTGCGCGAAAAACTGGGCAATGAGCTGCCGCAACTGTCCGTCTATTTGCAATCGGGCGGCTTGGTAGACGCAGTGTTAAACCTTGGCCTCCCCGCTCCCATCGATGTGCAGGTGGCTGGTTCAAACATTGAAGTTGGCTATAAAATCGCTGCAGCGCTGGCGCGCCGCATTCATGCGGTCCCCAACGTGAGCGATTCCTTTATCCCGCAGGATATCGACTATCCCTCCCTGAGGCTTGATGTCGAACGCGAACGGGCCAGCGAGCTTGGCCTCACACAACGCGAGGTGGTGAATAACGTCATCACCGCGCTCACCTCAAACGCCATGATCGCTCCGAGTTACTGGATCGATCCGAAGAGCGGCAACGATTACATGCTGACCGTGCAATATCCGGAATCGCAGGTCAAAGATATGCCTGACCTGAGGGCTATTCCCCTGAGAGGAGCAAACTCCGCCCGGCCCACGCGGCTCGACATGGTGAGCGAAATATCGAAGATGGAATCCCCGACCGAGGTGGATCATTACCAACTCCGCAGGGTGACAGATATTTATGTCCAAACGGTCGGAGAGGATCTGGGCCAAGTTGCCAACTCGATTGACAAGCTGATTGCGGAAACGAAGATTCCTCCCGGGTTTCAGATCACCCTCCGCGGCATGGTGCAGGGGATGCGCGTTTCTTTCCGAAGCTTCGGAATCGGGCTGTTAATGAGCGTGGTGCTGCTGTTCCTGATCCTGGTCGCCCAATTCCGTTCTTTTCTGGATCCAGTGCTGATTCTTCTCGCGCTTCCTCCGGGCCTGACCGGTGCCTTGCTCACGCTGTACCTGACGGGAACCACCTTAAACGTGATGTCGCTGATGGGCATCGTGATGATGGTGGGCATTTCTGTATCGAATAGCATCCTGATCGTTGAGTTCACTAACCGCCTGCGTGAAGAAGGAATGCCAGTGCGCGAAGCGGTGAAGACTGCCGCCAGAGTCCGGCTCCGGCCGGTGCTGATGACCAGCCTGGCGACGCTGATTGGCCTTCTGCCGATGGCCTTGAAACTGGGGGAGGGGAGTGAATCGTACGCTCCGCTGGCCAGAGCGTTATGCGGTGGCGTTGCCGTTTCCATGGTTCTTACCGTCTTCCTGGTTCCCGCCGCGTACCTGTTAGCCTATGGTCGCAAGGAGGTGAGATGAAAATCCGCGCACTTTTCTTGTTTAGCATCGCCGGAATGCTAACCGGCCAAACACCCCTCACGCTGGAAGAAGCGGAACGCTTAGCCATCAAAGGCAGCCCGGAAGTGGCAGCCTCGTTATTGAATGCGGCGGCGGCCAACCAGGTCACGCTCGAAGTAAGCTCCGCCGCTCAGCCGGTGGTGTTCGGAAGTGTGACAGGAGCGGGCGTGCTACCCAATAGCAGGATTGCCGCCGGGGCTTTAAACAATCCGAGCGTGTTTGATCGTCTCGCCGGTGGTATCACAGCAACACAATTGATCACCGACTTTGGGCGGACTAGCGCCTTGACCGCCAGCGCGCGCTATCGTGCCGAAGCCCGCGGCCAAGCCGCACAAGCCACTCGCGCGCAGATCATTCTTCAAGTAGACCGGGCTTATCTGGCGGTTTTGCGTGCGCAAAGTGTCTTGCGTGTCGCTCAGCAAACCGTTTCCGCGCGTCAAATTGTTTCCGATCAAATCACGGCATTGGGGCAGGTGCAATTGAAAAGCGGCCTTGACGTGAGCTTTGCGCAAGTCAATCTATCAGAGGCGCGTTTGCTTCTGGTCAATGCGGAAAGCGACGTGGAAGGTGCTCAAGCGGAACTCTCCGCGTCGCTTGGCCTTCGTGAGCGGCAACAATTCATCTTGGCCGATGTCTCTTTGCCTTCGGCGCTACCGCAAGACCCTGCACCGCTCATCCGCGATTCACTCGCGCAAAGGCCCGAATTATTAAGCCTCCGCGCAGACCGCAAAGCCGCCGACGAATTCACGAAGGCCGAGCACGGCCTGCGGAACCCGACTGTTAACGCCGCCGGCAGTGTAGGCTACGTTCCTTTTCACGACAACAATATTCACTCCCGCTACCTGGCCGCTGGAATCAACGTAAATATCCCGATCTTCAACGGTCATCTTTTCGGGGCCAGGGAGGCCGAGGCGGAACTGCGCGCCCGTGAACTCGGTCAGCAGGTAAGAGCTCAGGAAAACCGTATCAGCCGCGATGTTCAAGTTGCATTCTTAAATGCCGGGGCAGCCTACCGTCGAGTAGGTTTGACTGCGGAGTTGGCCACACAGGCGGAACGCGGCCTGGAACTGGCGCAAGCCCGCTACGATCTTGGGCTGAGCTCCATAGTCGAGTTAAGTCAGGCGCAGTTGAGCAAGACCTCTGCTGATATCGCGAATTCCACGGCGAAATACGATTACGAGTTACAACGCTCTGTTCTGGATTATCAAACCGCCGCTATCTCAAGCAAAGTACCGTAACCTTTACAAGCAAGGCGCGCCGTCACAGGGTACAGTTTAGCCAGCAATTTTCCACATGGCCCCCGGCGACGTCACATGTCTTATTCAAGAATGGCAAGACGGCAAGCCCGGCTCAGAGACCGCACTTTGCAATGCACTTTATAAGTCACTGAAAGCCGTAGCGATTCAATGCCCGCGAAGCGAACGCCCCGGAACTGACGTCCATTTCTCCGCGCCAGAAGCTTCCTGTGGAACTGCGATTCTTCGCGGGCTATTCCACTGAGGAAGCCGCCGTAATACTCGGCTGTTCTTCCCGAACGGCGAAACGCGAAGGGCAAGTGGCACGCACAAGATTAAAGGTTGCGCTGGATGGCAGTGCTGGATAAGCACTTCAAAATTGTGAACCAGGTTTTCGCGGAAGCACTGAGCTTACCAGGCGCTCAACGGAGGGGGCCGAAACGCGGATTCAGGTGTATTGAACTGTGAGTACCCCGGAACCTTTTACATGGTTCCTGCTGGCTAGCGGAGTGGCACTCCTGGGGTGTGCACGCCGTACGGGTCTCAGGAATTGATTGAGTTGCTCCACGAATCACTGCTGAAATAAAGACGGAAAGAGAGCGAAATTACGCTCATTCGCCTTTCTCACGAATCCGCATTGACATACTTTGGAAACATCCGCTATAGTCGTAAGGTTTGGCGAGTTAGCTCTTCTGCTTTTGCGCTACCACCTTCCTTTTGTTTAGAGAGGTCCGGCCGAAAGCCGGTCCCGCTGCTGGCGATGGATTCACGGAAATTCGTGACTCACTCTATCGTAGGTATGGGCCGACCCGAAGTCCTCGCAGTACAGTACCCCGCAATTTAGTTGTTGGAAGTTTGATTTCAACCTGTAAGGGAAATTTTCGTGCCTACATTTAATCAGCTTGTGCGTAACGGCCGTAAACCGCCGCGTTGGAAGACTGCGAGCCCCGCTCTGCAGAG
>JAYTGM010000570.1:0-3118 GCA_043733425.1 Terriglobia bacterium | reverse complement strand
GATAAGTGGGCAGCCAGGTGATGTAAAAGTACCAACTGTAAGACAGGCAGAAGTATTGCGCACATAACAGCCATACCTGCTTGGAACGAACAAATTTGCTCCACGGGATGTTGCCGTGTGCCGAACCGTGTATAGCCGTTTTCAACAACCGCAATTCGCCGGCGTTGACCTTTGGATTATCGCTCGGCTTATCGCGGAACCAACGGAAAAAGAATACAGCCCAGACCACACCCAAAATTCCGAATATGCCGAAAGCCGTACGCCAGGACATCACCTGGAAAATCAGGAACACGATGGCGGGAGTGATGGCACCGCCCCAGCGCGCGCTGAGCCAGACGATTCCTTGTGCGCGCACACGTTCATCGCGTGGAAGCCATATGGAGAAGGCCTTGGCAATGTTCGGGAAACATCCGGCTTCACCCATGCCGAACAGAGTTTGGATCACAAGAAGAGAAATGAAATTCCAGGCGCGGCCGGTAAGCGCAATGAAGAAGGACCACCACACCACAATGCGCATGAGGACACTGCGCGACCCGAGCTTATCGCCCATCACGCCGCTGGGGATTTCAAAGAGCGCGTAAGCGGAAATGAAGCCGAAGAAGACCCAGCCCATCTGCTGTTTATTGAGGCCGAGCTCTTTCGAAATCCGGGGTGCCGCTTGAGAAAGCGCCACGCGATCGATATACGTGATGATGGCGAGCGTGACAGCAAAAACCACTACCCAGTAGCGGACTTTGGAGGGCCGTTCGTTTTCTATCGCGGTCAGTTCCGGTGCATAGCTGGCCATAGCCTGTCATCAGATCATGAGGGGCATGAAGAATGCAAGATCGGGCGGTGTGCTATGCGCCATATCCTGCATGACTGCGCCAGCTTCCCAGATCCGATTCATCCGCCTGCTGCATCTGGACACAGGCGTGTTCATTGCCCCGGGAGTTCTCTTTTTTGCGTTCACAGGAGCCCTGTAAACAGCTCCCTTGCAAGAATCCAGCAAGGGCAGCAGTTATCAGCCGCATTGGATTGTCACGCTCGCTCAATTGCACAAAAAACAAACTACTGTTCTACCCATCCGGCGTGCGGGCCCCGCGGTTGCGCCGGTGGGCCGTGAACGCATTCCGGAAAAGGCTCAAGAGCGCACCACCGGCTGAACAAAGAACACCTGACACACGGCTCATGAAGACGTACTTCCTGTTGGTACCGGCAGGCCTTTGCCTATCCACCGCAACCGGGCGTCTACATGGCCTACAAATTCACTTGCGCGCTGATTTAGCAATTCTTTGTCATTGATCGGTAAGGTGTAGATCGCTCGGCAAAAGTATCACGAACGCATTTGTTTGTGGACACAAGGATTTCGGCATACTGGGAAACAGATGGAATATGGGCTGGCCGAGCGCAACCTGCGGGATATGTTCCGTACGCTGGCGATGCACAGAGTTAATGGCCAGGTATGCGAGTTGCCAGGGCTGACGATCGCGTCGGTGGGTACGGAATTTCAGATGTTCAATACGGCGTTTTTCAATTCGCCCGTCGTGGACCGCGCGGATCTGGAGCAGCGGGTGACACTGGCGTCGCTCACGTTCCGAAGGCGCAAACTTCCCTGGTCTTTGTGGGTCTGCGAAGAGCTGATCCCGCCCGAAGTTCGCCCACGACTTTTCCGTATCTGCGAGCGGGCGCGGCTCTACCCTGGGGCGGAAATGCCGGCGATGGCGGCGGAACGGATTACCTCCCGCGGCTGGGGGGAATCTGAGTTGACCATCGAAGCAGTTGAAGGCACCAGCGTGCTACAGGAATTCTGCCGCATTGGCGCGGATTGCTTTCACGTACCGCCGAACTGGTTCGGTGAGATTTACAATCGCGCGGAGCGCTTGCAAGGCGCGATGCGCGGCTGGGTTGGCTACGTAAAGGGACAGGCCATGGCAACGGCAGTCACGGTGATTTCTGAAGACGTGATTGGCATTTATAATTTGGCGACAGCACCTGAATTCCGCAAGCGCGGGTTCGGGGAAGCCATGTCCCGGCACGCCATTGCCGAAACGCTGGCGGTGACGGGTGCCAAACCGATTGTGCTGCAATCCACTTCACAGGGGCGTCGCTTGTATGAACGGCTGGGCTTCCGGGTAGTAGGGCGCATTCTGGTCTTCCCTTCCCGCTAGAGGCCCCGTGGCATTCTAAAGTCTGAGCGCATGCGCAACCTTTTGCTGTACCTTGCCCGACAGCAGGGGCTTCGCCGCTGGATGGAAACAGCGCGGGCCGCGCGGCCGCTATCGGCGCGATTTGTGGCGGGAATGTCGCTGGAAGATGCCCTTCAGGTTGCGCGATCGGTGAATGACCAGAGCATGTCCGTATCGCTGGACCACCTGGGCGAGAACGTCACGTCGTTGGGTGAGGCGACAGCTTGCGAAGCGGTGTATAAGAACGCGCTGAGCGAGATTGACAAGCTTGGGCTGAACGCGAATGTGTCCCTGAAGCTGACGCAGTTCGGCATCGATATTTCAGAAGAGGAGTGCCGGCGCAACGTTCTGCGGGTGGCGAAGTTGGCGCAACAGTTCGGCAGCTTCGTGCGGATCGATATGGAAGGCAGCGAGTATACGGCCCGCACCATTCAGATGGTGAAGGACATTCATGCTGAAACCGGCTCGTGCGGGGCGGTTATCCAGTCGTATCTGAAGCGGAGTCTGGCGGATGTGGAAGACTTGAACGCCCGCGGAATTCGCGTAAGGCTTTGCAAGGGCGCATACCTGGAGACTCCTGCGGTGGCTTATCAAGCCAAGGCAGATGTGGATCTGAACTTTCTAGTGCTGGCGCGGCGCTTGTTGGCAGAAGGCAATTACCCGGGCATCGCAACGCATGACGAACGCATGATTCAAGAGACGCTCAAGTTTGTAGGCGACCTGAAGATTTCGCCGGACCGGTTTGAGTTTCAAATGCTGTATGGCGTACGCCGCGATTTACAGAAACGTCTTGTAGCGGAAGGGTGGCGGGTACGCGTTTACGTGCCGTTCGGGGAAGCCTGGTATCCGTATTTTATGCGGCGGTTGGCGGAACGGCCCGCTAACGTGCTTTTTATAGCGAAAGCATTTCTGAAAGGTTAAGGAACTTGTCGGTGAGCGGAGGAATCGAA
>JAYTGM010000569.1:0-8548 GCA_043733425.1 Terriglobia bacterium | reverse complement strand
CTTGAAACACGCGATCCGATACCGATCGGTACCGGTCCGCAAGATAATCGCCCAGCCCGAAAATCTTGATCTCCTTCGCGCTCCCCGTGCTGGCGCCCAGCATCCGCAGATAATCCAGTTCCCGCCGCTGCGGAGTCCACTTATACAGAACGGAGTAAGCCAGCGCCGTGAAATGCGTTTCACCCAGAAAACTGGGAATGACGGCGAGCGCGAGCAACAACAAAAGCCAAGGAGAAAATACGATGAGCCCGGCCGAAAGCGATACCAGGCTCAGGCTATCTTGTGCGATATTCAGCAGCGATGCCAGCAGAGTGACGCGCCCCGTGGTTTGCCGCCGGGCCCGCTCCAGCTTGTCATAGAAAACCGGGTCTTCAAAACTCACCAGATCCAGCTTCGCGGCGTGCTTCATCAGCCGGATACTGATCCGGTTTGTGAAGCGGTCCGCCAGCAAGCTGTCCCCCAGCGCGTTGGCACGTCCCAGAACGTCGCTCAGAATCGCAAGCGCCAACTCGACCCCCACCCACCTCCACAACAGACCCGAGTGGGCGATCACGGCGTCGATGATCAGCTTGGCCACCCAAAGGGTAGCCAGGGGCAGCAAAGCCCGCAGAAGGCGCAAGACAATGCCGGAAAGCACCAGGGGTGGGCTGGTGTCCCATACCATCCGCAGCATGGGCCGGATGTTGCGGAACGAGGCCATCCTCGCGCGGAAAGACGTGTCCCGCTCAGCGGCGGGCGGATGAGGTGTCATGGGAAATAAAAAGCCCACCTCGAAAGGTGGGCTTCGTTGCCGCTCCGCATCACCAGAGCGGCGGGAGAATCATTTTCGATGGCTTCGCGAACTCCGTAAAGCCAACAAAAACTTTCGTGATTGGATCTTAAATTCTACAAGGCCCGTTCGTCAAGTGCGAAACAGAGATAGCAGGAAAAACGAGTAACTCCAGCAGAATGTGTAAGTTACGTTTTAAGATAAATCTCAACCTGCAGGGACTCAGTCTCCACAAGAGCCCTGAGCCGGTGCAACTTTTGCCCCTAACCTGAACAAAAACAGCAGCTTACCGATTGTCCAGATGAAGGGTAATCAGCTGCTCACCCTCGCTTGAGTCACCTCCCCGACGGAAAAGGTGCCTCAATCCGCCAAAAAGCGCGCCGGAGATCAAACAGAACGCTAGTACGATTCCTATTAGAATGAATATGTTGACCATAAAATTCCCCCAATTATCCTTCTTGGTGGGCGGGTGGTCGGCCCGGTCCTGGCCCGTAATCACTGCCTGAAATCGCACCAAAGAAAGGAGCGATTCCGCAGCATTTGTGTCCCTCGGATTAAGCACCACCGCGACGAGGGGGCCAGTCCTCTTCACGATAGAGTTAGGGGTTTTTTGCAGGTCAGCGGCCCGTTCCCGTGCCGAATCCGGAGTGGGAAAAGTGAAAATCTCCATGCGAAGCGGCTCTCCCGAAGCTGTCTTATAGGTGGCTAACTGGCCTTCGGTCCCTAAGTGAAAGGCTGCGGTGGTGCTGCTTATTTCAGGGCTGAACAGTTGCAGCGAAGCAGGCCCGCTCACATACCGCTCAGAGTTGGCAATCAGATTCGTCGCGGGCAGATGATCGGGCAAAGTCGGCAAAGGTCCAGACTGTTGAAAGGGCAGGCTGCGGAACACATTCGCCAGTTCGTCTGCCGTGGGGATGTAGCCGTCCAGAATGAGAAGGTGGTTCCCCAGCGCGATGGCTAAGCCGTTCGTTGTGAGCGAAGAGAGTTTGCTCAGATCCTGAATCTTCGCCTCCGCGAGCCTTGCATCGGAAGGCTTAACATCGCTCAGCCGTGCATTGATCGAACGCGCTCCCGCGGTGCGCTTCCACTGCCACGCCGCAAGAGCGCCTGTGGAATCCTGCATGCGGTAAGCTTCCACGTTCAACTTCTTGCCGTTTAGTTCGAAGACGGCCTGCTCTGAATCCTGCAGCCCGTATTCATTCCAGACCGGTTGATGCTCAAGAGTGATTGGTGCGGTGGAAACCTTCTTGTAAGTGCCTACATACTCGGGGAGAATGGCACCGGCCAACAGGCCCGGAAGAAAAAACGCGAGAGCGAATTGGCGCACAGTCAAGGGTAGCGCGGCAGAGTAGACTTGAGAAGAGGGGATTGGCATGCGTCGGGTTTTTGCGATTTTAGTGTTAACGGCAGGTTTGTGTTTTGGCGCGGATATTGATGGGACGTGGAATGTGACCGTTGAGATTCAAGGCAATACAGGAACGCCTACGTTCATTCTCAAACAGGATGGCACTAAGCTTGTCGGCACTTATTCCGGCATGCTAGGCGATGCACCAGTGACCGGTAGCATCCAAGGGGACAAAGTGGAGTGGTCGTTCGATGCGAAGTCTGATCAGGTGTCCGGCAAAGTTACCTATCGCGGCACGTTGACAGGCAACAAAATCAAGGGCACGGTGTCCCTGGGAGACCTCGGTTCGGGAACGTTCGAAGGAACCAAAAAATAGACTCTTCCTTATTAACGCTCTTTTCACATGCGCCTACTCCTTGGCTCGCGTCCAAAAAGTGATAACAGAAGAACCACTTTGACTCGCAATCGTGGTTCAAGAGGCGAGTGGAACTTCTTCTGGCCCACTGGCAAGAGCCAAAGCAGACATCTGGCACTGCGATGCCTTGGTGTCTATTCCAGCAAAGCCGAAAACAATTCGGTGGGAAAGACATTACTGCATGGTTACCAGATCACCGACGATCACGGCACCGTCCATTTCACAACGGTCTATCCCGGTTGATATCCGGGGCGGAGCGTGGGCCGCAATTTTCTGAAAAGAACCTTGCGAGCACAAGCCGTGCTCTGATTTCATCGGACCTTGCTTCGGGTAAGCTTCCGGCTTCGCTGGGCGCTGTGACGGGGATGTTCGGAGACCAACCCGCGTTCGTAAAATACGTGAGCTCCACTCAGATCAACTTGCAGGCACCCGATAATGCGGGAAGCGGTGCCATTGCAACTACCCTCACGATCTCGGGGGGGACGTCCGCTCCATTAACCGTTGCCGGGCAGCCAATTCTGCCCGGCCTTTTCGCACCGGGAGGGTACATAGCCGGAGTGGCTTCCGCAAAACCGGGCACCGAGATCGAGACTTACGGGAGGCCGCGATGGCAAGCTCTGTCGCGGTTACCATTGGCGGCCAGAACGCTCCAGTACAATTCTCGGGCAGTCTGGCGTGATGGTGAAGTGAAGAGCTAGAGCCTACACTGGGACTTGGCATACGAACCATGGGAAAGCGGCTTGAGCCTTGCTGTGCAGGCCGCCTTTCCCCACGCAACGCTCGAGATGGCGCAGTACCTGGGACAGCATAAAATCGGCTGTCCGGCGGAACACGTGCCTGCTTTGATCGAATATCTGAAGCTGAATTGTGAGTTCGATTTTCTGGTGGATGTCACCGCCGTTGATTATCCCGAACGCGCTGAGCGATTCGATTTGGTTTATATCCTCTATAGCTTTGGCCGAAATGAGCGGATTCGCGTGCAGACTTCGGTTGCGGAGCGCGCGCTCTCGATCACGAGCATTTTCGCCGGTGCCGATTGGCTCGAGCGAGAAGTCTTCGACATGTTCGGTATCGTGTTCGCGGGTCACCCGGACTTGAAGCGCATCCTGTTGCCGGAAGATTGGGAAGGCCACCCGTTGCGCAAAGAGTACCCCATCGCCCAACCGGATGAGGCATGGGTTGCGGCGAATCTGGAGATGTTGTGACCCGCACCGAAGAGGGCCCGCTCGATTCCTCCGAGATGGTTCTCAACATGGGGCCGCAGCACCCGTCCACTCACGGCGTGTTGCGCATCATCCTGAAGCTGGATGGCGAACGCGTGAAAAGCGCCGAATGCGTGATCGGCTATCTTCATCGCGGCGTCGAAAAGATTGGAGAGAACCGGACCTACGGACAATTTGCGCCGTATGTCGACCGCATGGATTACGTTGCGGCGGTTTCCAACGGTCTCGGCTACTGTTTGGCTGTTGAGAAGCTCATCAACGTGGAAGCCCCGCCCCGCGCACAAGCTGTGCGCGTGATTTTGGCTGAGTTGAACCGAATTTCAAGCCACCTGCTCTGGCTCGGTACTCATGCGCTCGATCTGGGGGCGCAGACGGCGTTGTTCTACACCTTCCGCGAGCGGGAAGAAGTTCTCAAGATATTTGAGAACTATTGCGGTGCCAGGCTCACTACACATGCGTTCCGCATCGGCGGCTTGCATTACGAGCTTTACGAGGGCTTCGAAGAACAGGTACGCGCGTTCTGCGAGACTTTCCTCTCGCGGCTGGATGAATACGATGACTTGTTAACGGGAAACCCAATCTGGCAGGGCCGTCTGAAGGACGTGGGGATTCTGAGCCAGGCGGATTGCAAAGAATTGGCCGTGACGGGTCCGTCATTGCGAGCTTCAGGAATCGCTTGGGATCTGAGAAAAGCTCAACCCTACTCTGGTTATGAACAATATGAGTTCTCGGTACCCACAGGGGTTCGCGGCGATTCCTGGGATCGTTACAGCGTTCGTATTGCGGAGTTGCGCGAATCTGTTGCCATCATCCGTCAAGCGGTGAAAGCCATTCCTACCGGACCGGCAATGGCTAAAGTTCCAAAGGTGCTGAAGCCCGCGGCCGGCGAAGTTTATGTTTCCACTGAAGCGCCCAAGGGCGAGTTGGGTTACTTCCTGGTAAGCGACGGCACCGTGCAGCCTTACCGCGTGCGCGTGCGCCCGCCTTCCTTCTTGAATTTGCAGGCGCTCCCCCGCATGGTGAAGGGGGCATCCGTTGCCGACGTGGTCACGGTCATTGGAACGCTGGATATCGTGCTGGGAGAAGTGGATCGCTAACGTTTGCGATCATGTAAAGATGCCCATTAGAAAAGCGGAAGCGGAGTGGCAAGGCAAAGTAACTGACGGCAAAGGCCACATGAAGTTTGGAAGCGGCGCTTTCAATGGCGCGTACTCGTTCGAATCGCGCATGCTGGATGGCGCGGGAACAAACCCGGAAGAATTGTTGGCAGCGGCACATGCGGGATGCTTTTCCATGGCACTCTCCGCGCAGTTGACTCAGGCAGGCTTGACGCCGACGCGCATCCACACCTCAGCGGGCGTGCACCTCGATAAGGTTGGCGATGGCTGGAGCATTTCGACTATCGATCTGGTGACCGAAGGTGAGGTGCCAGGGATCGATCAGCAAACTTTCCAGCAGCACGCGGAAACGGCAAAGAAAAATTGCCCGGTATCGAAGTTGTTTGCTGGGGCTGAAGTCACTCTGAAAGCAACTCTCGCCGGAAACTAAGCGTGATGTTCGGCGCGATTGAAGCGGGTGGGACCAACTTTGTTTGTGGCGCCGGTACCGGCCCGCTTGATTTGATTAAGGAAGAGTTCCCCACCTGCTCTCCCGCAGAAACCCTGCAGCGCGCGGCAGCTTTCTTTTCGCGCTATGAGATTCAATCGCTGGGAGTCGGATGTTTCGGGCCCATCGACATTGCCTGCGGTCGCATCACCACCACGCCGAAGATTGCGTGGCAGCAGTTTGAAATAGTCGCTGAGTTACGCCGCGCAACAGGCGTGCAAAAGATTGCGTTCGATACGGACGTGAACGCCTCGGCCATGGGTGAGAGCCGGTGGGGTGCTGGGATCGGCATCGCGGATTTTCTTTATCTCACGGTGGGAACGGGAATCGGAGGCGGTGCCCTGGTAAATGGCCAGCTGCTTCACGGTAAGTCACATCCTGAGATGGGCCATATACCGATGCGGCGGGATCCATCGCGCGACCCGTTTCCCGGCGCCTGTTACGCGCATGGAGATTGCCTCGAAGGTTTGGCTTCCGGCTTCGCCATCGAGAAGCGGTGGGGCCGGCCGGGCGGTGAGCTTCCGGCGGAACATGAGGCCTGGAAATTGGAAGCGGAATATCTGGCGCAAGCGCTCGCCGCGTTTACTTACACACTGGCACCGGTAAAGATTATTATCGGTGGCGGCGTGATGCATAGGCTCTCTTATGCGCTTCTCAAGGAACAACTCCACCGGTTGCTGAACGGTTATGTTGCCACGCCGGAGGTGGTTCCGCCGGCCCTCGGTGAAGATGCGGGAGTGCTGGGAGCTATGGCGATGGCGCAAGCCATCGCAACGGCACCTCTGGCGTAAGCGGCCCGCTGATGCGCGCTTGTTTGGTCGCGCTGTCCAGTTGCAGCAGCAAAGTGCCGTCCTGCAGCAGGTGTCCTTTGCCTGTGTAGGTATCGGAGGCTGATTGAAGTTGGATAGCGGAAAGGCTGAGCCGCGGTGACTTGCCCCGCCAGACTAAATCATATTTTCCCGTAGCCTGATCCAGGTTATCTTCCACTGCGCTTGCCGTAAACGCGCCTGCCGCTTCCATGGTGGATAACAACTTAATGCCAGTTCCGTACGCGGTGGCCGCGGTGTTTATAGTGATGTGGCCACCTTTCCAGGACTGGTTCTTCATGCGTCCGGAGATTTCGTAGACGGGCTCTCTCCCGCTAAGATCGATGCTCACCCTCCCAGCGATGTTACCGGCTGTCACATCCGTGAATGCCATGCGGCCCGCGTCCCACTGCAATTTGGCGCGGACATTGGGAAGCTGCCATTCGTCCCAATCGAGCGAAGCGATTTGGATCTGAGCCTCCGCGTGCCAGCCAGAGAGCCAGTCCGGTAAGTTCTGTTTACCGAAGGGAAGGTCCACCCCCAGCACGCCGGATCGCCGGCGCAGGGTGGGGAGCATGACGGCCTCGAGAGTTGCGGCATCCACACGGCCCGTAGTAAGCCGGAACCTGTGTGGGTGAGCGCCTTGCGGCTCATAGCGGTAATCTCCCGCGAAGGCGATCGGCCCGGTGTGTCCGCGCATCTTTGAAATCGTGATGCCATCTTCGTCAAGACGGCATTGAGCCGAATCGAGCAGCACGTTTTCCGAAAGAGCGGGCGAAGCAAACTCAAATTTGGTAACTTGCATATCGCCGCTCCATCTGCCAAGCGCCCATTGCAGCGCGCCACTCCATTTCCCAGAGCGGGCACCGGCCAGAACCGGAACATTGCCCAGCGTACTCACATCCAGATTGCGTGCAATCAGGTGAAAGCGCGTTGCTCCCGTGAACAGGTTGTATTCTCCTTCGGCAACACCTTCCTCTTCCGGGGAATCGATGATGCGTACCGGCAAGAGCTTGGCTACGGCGTCCGTGACGGTCATTTCTGCATGCTTGACCTGAAGTTGAGGCGAACCCGGCAGCTTCAATGTGGCGTTTTCAATCCGCGCCTGGCCGCGATATCCAGAGGCGACAGAATAGCCGATCACTCCATCCACAACGCCCCCCAACTCAAGACCCGGCGTCAGCGGAAGCCCCATGTGCTGCGCGAGCGGAACAAGCGGCGCGGCAGGAAAACGGGCGAGAGTAACGGAGGCTCCCCAGCGCGGCTGGGTTAGGTATTGTTCCACCAGATAGTGAACCGCAAGCGGGCTGGTTCCCTTCCCTGCCACCCGGGCATCCAGTTCAAGCTGTTGCCCTGTCGAGTTCCAGAAGCCTTGCAGATCGAGCGGCCACACTTCGCCCCTGGGGATGTTTTGATTCCATCCATGGAGTTCTTCCACGCGCAGCCGCCCATTCACCGCGACGCGATTCAGCGGTCCTTTGAAATGGGCTTCGCCCGAGACCAAACCGTGCAGCCCGGCATCTTCTCCGCGCAGGACAGCGACGACGTCGCCTAGTTCGCTGCGTTCCAATTGCAGGTCTGCATCGAGTGAACCGGGTTTCCATGTCCCGCGTGCTCGAATTAAACCGGAACCGTGAGCGGTGCGGTCCGCTCGCGCCGGCTTGCCCTCGAACCGGAAGCCCCATGTCTCGCCCGTGCCGGAGGGCGGTTCGATGGAAAGGTCGCAATCCAGAAGATAGACGACTGACTTCACGTTGGCGGCTTTGAAGTTGATGCGCGCACCATGAATGGTGATATTCGGGAACGCGGCGATGATGGCCGGGCGCAGGAGCGGCTCGATGTTCCATCGGTATTCTCCATTCGGGAGGTCGGCGCGTGCCAGATTCAGGTGCGCGTCTTCGAGCCGCAGGGAGGAGAAGGCCAGATGGCCTGTGAGCAGCGTGAGTAAACGCGGTGTAGCCGTGACCAGGTCAACGTAAGCCACCGGTTCAAAACCGAGAGCCGGGTCTTCCGCGATGGCTACATCGTGCAGGGTGAAGCCAGGGCCGGTGAGCAGGTTGAACTTGACTTCACCGAAGGTCACTTTGCGGCCGAGTGCCGATTCGAGTGCACGCTGGATGCGGGAGCGGTATCGGTCTGTCTTGAACCTGGGAGCTACAACGCCTGCTACGAGAGTAAGAGCGATGGCGGCTGCGACCAGTTTGCCTGCGCGTGCGGCTTTCATGCATGCTCCGTGCGTGCGCGGAAAGCAGCTAAAGCTGTCGGGTCGTCGATATCATCGGTGACTCCGGCGTCATTTACCGGGATGTATTCAGTGGAGGCGATGTGGCGACGGAAGACTTCTTTGGCGCTTGCGGTTTGTGGAAGGGCGAGGAGTTCGGGGAT
>JAYTGM010000568.1:0-3122 GCA_043733425.1 Terriglobia bacterium | reverse complement strand
AAACCCGAGCTTCTCAATACTGGTGCGGATAAAGGGCACTGAATCTTCAAAACTCGGGTTGATCAGAATCAGCCCCTGGTCTGTATGAATCAGGTAGGAGGCCAAATCCGCCGTGCCCACGTAGTACAGGTCATCTGCGATTTTATGCGGCGGGAACGCCGTGTTGTGATGGTCCTGACCCAGTACCGAGATCGCAAAAGCAAACAAGAGAAGGAATCGCATAAGAGCTTATTGAAACTGAGAATCTACCTCTACACGATACCCGTTTGCAAGCCGGTTGGTTTCATTCGCCATACCCACAATCGCCATCACTTCCCCGAACATGGAATCCGTCATTCCTGCTTTCCGTGCGGCGGCACCGTGCGAGGCGATGCAGTAGTTGCACCCATTAGTTACGCTCACCGCTAAATAGATCATTTCTTTAGTGAGAACCGGCAGGCATTCCTCGCCCGCTGGTGCGCCCATGATCTGCTTCACGCTTTCCCATGTGCGCCGCAAAGTGCCGGGGTGGTGCGCCAGGGCTTTCCAGAAATTATTTACCCAATCCGTGCGGCGCGTTTGCATGATGTCGTTATAAACAGACCGCACTTCCTCTGAAGCTTCGCCGTATTCGATCATCGCCGCCTGTCCCAAAGTAAAAACCCGATCAGAGTCTTGCCATCTTCCAGCTCGCCTGCGTCGATCAGATCATTCAATTCGCGCCGGCCGAACCAGCGGGTCTCAATGCGTTCATCGTCCATTGGCGTCGCAACGCCATGATGCAAAGTTTTTGCAAGGAACAGACTCATCTTCTCCTCGACATAGCCAGGTGTAGGGTAGTAAGCGATTAGCGGTTCCCAGTGCTCCGCTGTGTACCCGGTCTCCTCCGCAAGTTCGCGCTTGGCACTTTCAAGCGGAGTTTCCCCTTCATCTACCTTGCCGGCGGGCAATTCCCATAGCTCTTTTCCCGCGGGGAGCCGGAATTGCCGAACCAGCAGAACACGGTCATCCTCCACCGGCATCACTACGGCCGACCCTGGATGCCGCACAACAGCGCGCTTGATGTGAAAGCCGGAATCGTCAGTCGCCTCATCTTCGGTCACCCGGAAGATCTTCGACCGGTAAACCTCTCGTGATGTCACAATCTTCATTCCTCACTTTAAACCGGTGGAACTCGGCGTGCTTTTCTCCAGACGGAGAATTTTCGCAATGGGTTGGCTAAATCAGATTGGCGGTATGTTGCAGCAGTATGCAGGGGGCAGTGCTCCTTCAGGAAATGTGGAACAGGATTATCAGCAGGTGGCGCAGCATGCTCCGCCATCGGCCATTGCGCCTGGGCTTTCAGACGCTTTCCGCTCGGATAAGACGCCGCCGTTCGGCGAGATGGTATCCAGCATGTTCGGGCAGTCCGATGGCACGCAAAGAGCGGGCATCCTCAACCAGTTGATCCAAGCCGTGGGACCCGGCGCGTTGGCCGGCGGTCTGCTGAGCAGGCTGGGCGGCGGTGGAACGGTTACGCCGGAACAAGCGCAACAGGTTTCGCCACAGGATGTACAGGTTCTGGCCGATCACGCCCAGAAGCAGGATCCGTCAATCGTTGACCGCGCTGGCGAATTCTATGCTCAGCACCCCACGCTGGTGCAGGGGCTTGGCGTAGGCGTTCTGGCAATGATCATGTCCCGCATGTCTCAGCACAACAGCTAAATCTTTTCTCTCTAGCCAGTAGCCAGCGGCGTTTTTTCGAATCGCTGGCTACGGTCTCCTTTGCAGCGCTTTTTGTAATTCAGCAAGCGGAAGTGTATTCAGCACGTCCGCCTTTTCAAGCCACCCTCTTCTTGCCGTGGTCACCCCGTAACGAATCCCCGCCAGATGTTTTGGATGGTGCGCATCTGTCGATATTGTGAAGCGCGCGCCTTTGCTTTTAGAAGTTCGAGCCATCTGGCTGTTCAGATCGAGCCGTTCCGGGCTTGCATTGATTTCGAGCGCCACTCCCCGCCGCACTGCCGCGCTAAATACCGCTTCCGTGTCAAAGGAAAAGGGGTCTCGGTTTAACAGCAGCCGCCCCGTGGGGTGACCCATAACGCGCAGCGAAGGGGATTCCAGGGCGCGTAGCAACCGCTCTGTCATCTCCGCGGATTCCAGATTCATGTGGCTGTGGACGCTCCCGATTACCAGATCGAGTTCCGCCAGCGCGTCTTCGCTCACATCCATCTCGCCGGATTTCATAATGTCGCACTCCAGACCGGAGAAGACGTGAATACCCAGGTCGCCGCGCTCGTTAAATTCGCGAACTTGTTTGGCGAACGCAACCACGCGCACTTCATCCAGCCCGTTCGACGTGGCCATTGCCTTGGAATGATCCGTGATGGCCAGATATTCATAGCCCATAGCGCGCGCCGCCTCCGCCATCTCCTCCAGACTGGCGCGGCCATCGGTGGCTGTCGTGTGCATATGAAGGTCCCCACGCAGGTCGCCTTGTTGCACAAGAAAGGGAAGGCGGCCTTCCGCCGCTAGCTCAATTTCTCCCTGGTTTTCCCGTATTTCCGGTGGAACCCAATCCATTCCCAGCGCCCGGTAGACCTCTTCTTCGCTTGCCCCGGCTACCAACATCTCGTCTTCCGCGCGAAACAAACCGTATTCGCTTAGCTTCAGACCCATTCTGATGGCGCGCATCCTAATGGCGACGTTGTGCTCCTTGCTTCCCGTGAAGTACTGCATGGCGGCACCGAAACTTTCGCGGGGCAGTGCCCGCACGTCCACCTGAAAACCTTCACGCCCCAGAGTCACGCTGATCTTGTTTAAACCCCTGCTTAGCACCTCATAAACGTGTGGATGCCGGGCAACCGCGTCTAACGCCGGTTCCGGATCGGACCCTGTGACCAGCAAATCCAGATCTCCCACGGTCTCTCTGCCGCGCCTTAGGCTACCTGCCGCAGCCGCTGAACTCACCCCGGGAACCTCCCGGAGCATTTGCAATAGCTCTTCCGCGGTTTGTTCCGCAAAACTCAGTAGAAACCGTCCCGTTCGTAGCCTGTATTGCGCAATCGAGCGGAGGACCTTTTCCTCCAGCTTGGCACCCATCCTTGGCAACTCCCTCAATTTCTGGTCCAGGCACAGCCGTTCCAGGTCGTCGATCGATTTCA
>JAYTGM010000567.1:0-8560 GCA_043733425.1 Terriglobia bacterium | reverse complement strand
CGGGAGGCCGTGGACCCAGCCTGATTTCGCCTCGGCTCATACACAACACCAGCGATGGCGATATCACCGGCATCATTAAGAACGGCATTGCCGGCACAACAATGCCCGCGTTCGAAAGCTTCCATGCCGACGATCTTGAGCATCTGGTTCAATACATCCGCACTCTTGCCGGTTCCGACGTGAAAGCCGCCGTCATCACCGGAGACCCCGCGCATGGCCAGCAACTCTATTCCTCTAATGGCTGCGCCAATTGCCACCGCATTGGGAATCAGGGCAGCATTTATGGCCCGGAACTTTCCCGGATCGGGGCCGCGCGTTCGGTGAATTACCTCAAGCAATCCATCATTGAACCCAGCGCCGATATCCAGGCGGAATACGAAGGCGTGACCGCTGTTCTGAAAGATGGTAAAAAGGTCCGGGGCGTCAGGATCAATGAAGATACTTTCTCCGTTCAACTACGCAAGTCAGACCAGACTTTCGCTCTCTTCGATAAAGCCGACTTGAAAGAAGTAGTGGCCGAAAAACAATCGCTCATGCCCGCCTATAAGCGCCTCCCTGCGAAAGATCTGAATGACTTAGTGGGTTACCTTGAAACACTCCGTGGCGGAGTTAGTGCAACGAAAGACGCCGACAAGGCTAAGGGTATCCACTAATGAAAAAGTTCTTGTCCTTTGTAATCTGCGCTCAGCTATTTACTCTGTGCGCCCAGGTTACTCCGGAGCGGCTGAATAACGCCCAAAGCGAGCCGAAGAACTGGCTCACCTATTGGGGCGATTACAGCGCCATCCGTCATCGCACCCTCAAACAAATCACTTCCGATAACGTACAGAATCTGCGCCTGGATTGGATGTACCAGACGGGCGAAACCGGTGCCTTCGAAACCATGCCGCTTGTGGTGGATGGCGTTATGTACATCACCGCTCCCAAGGGAATTGCTGTTGCGCTTGATGCTAAATCGGGCCGCCAGCTTTGGCAGTACAAGCATTCCTTCCCGCCTGACCGCAAACTCTCCGGTGTGAATCGCGGTCTCGCCATCGCGGGTGACCGCCTGTTTATGGTTACGCCAGATTCGAACGTGGTCGCTCTCGAAGCCAAAACCGGCCGCCTCCTCTGGCAGGTGGAAATGGCTCCTTACAAGGCTGGCACACACTACGGGTCGCTCGCCCCGCTCGTTATTCACGATAAAGTAATCGTTGGAATTTCCGGCGGTGAGCAAGGCGTTCGCGGCTTCATCGATGCCTACGATGCCGCAACAGGTAAGCGCGTTTGGCGCTTTTGGACCGTGCCCCTGAAAGGTGAACCGGGCGGCGATACCTGGCTCGGCGATTCCGCCATGCGCGGCGGCGGCCCGGCCTGGATGACCGGAACTTATGACCCGAAACTGAATTTGACTTATTGGGGCGTTGGCAACCCGGGTCCAGATCTCTATGGCGAAGTGCGCAAGGGGGACAATCTCTATTCCTGCTCGCTGGTGGCGCTTGATCCCGATACCGGCCAGCTCAAGTGGCACTTCCAGTTCACCCCGCACGACCTTCACGATTGGGATGCGGAAGAGACGCCCATGCTGCTCGACATCGAATGGCGCGGCAAGCCCCGTAAGGTGGTGATGCAGGCGAATCGCAATGCGTTTTTCTACATCTTGGATAGGGAGACCGGTGAGTTCCTCACTGGCCGTCCCTTCGCCCGCCAGACTTGGGCCAAGGGTCTGGATGACAAAGGCCGTCCGGAGCTTCTGCCCGGCGCTACCCCCACCGCGGAAGGCGTGCGTGTCTGCCCAGGCTTAGCCGGAGCGACTAACTGGATGGCGCCGTCTTACAACCCCGATACCAAGCTCTTCTATTTCGCCGTCCGCGAACAGTGCGATGTCTTTTACGCTGAACCGCCGGTCTACACCGCTGGCAAAGCCTATTGGGGCAGCGTCTTCCGCGGTTCGACAGACGAAAAGGAATGGGGTCTGCTGAAAGCTTATGATCCGCTGACCGGCAAAACCGCGTGGGAATTCCGCTACCAGAAAGCGCCCTGGGCGGGCACTCTCTCCACCGCCGGCAACCTCATCTTCGCAGGCGATGAAGATGGCTACCTGATGGCTTTCAACGCCAAAGACGGCAAAAACCTCTGGAAAATGAATACCGGTTCCCGTTTGGTCACCTCGCCCATCACTTACGAAGTGGATGGACGCCAGTATGTCACTATGCCTTCGGGCGGAGCGTTACTAACCTTCGCGCTGCCGCACTAACTCTGGCATTTAAACTGTTCCTGTAAGTATATGAGCGAGCATCTCACGCACTACACCCAGGATCATGACGAAATTCGTGAATGGGCCGAAGCCCGCAAAGCTGTACCCTCTCACGTCGTCGGTACGGCAAGCAAAAAGGCCATTAGCCTGATTCGCCTCGATTTTCCCAGCTACTCCGCTGCCGGATCTTTGGAAAAAATCAGCTGGGACGAATGGTTTGAAAAATTCGATACAGGTGGGCTAGCCCTCATTTATCAGGACCATACCTCGGCAGGCGATCAGAGCAACTTCAATAAATTGGTCGCGTACGATCCTGAGGAAGCGGTCAAACATCATCAGAAGGCCAAGACCCACAAAGCTACGATGTAGTGTCAGCCTGACTACCGGCGTTTAAAACCGGCTGAAATTCACTGCAAATCAGCACTGGCAAGCGGGGATATTTCGGAAACGAAGCATCCTCCGCCGCTTTCAGGCACATCTGAAAGCAACTCCCCCTATCGGAAACAATCTCGCGCCGCCAAATACACTTCAGGCATAACCCCATCCTGCGTTACCCTAACATGTGCGAGAACTTTTGCGAGTGATCCACACCGTTCCGGCACTGTTCTCCAGCACCGGCGGCGGTATTTTAGGTGGTGCTGAGCGTTATGCGCTGGAACTCGCGCGCCACATGGCTGACCGGACTCCCACCACGCTCCTCAGCTTCGGCGAATCGGATCGAGCCGAAACAATGGGCAACTTAAAAATCCGTATCTTCGGAAACCCGGTTCACGTCCGCGGCTTACCTTCGAACCCGTTCTCCACCCGCGCGCTGCTTGCTCTTCGCAACGCCGATGTCATTCATTGCCACCAGCGGCACATCGTCATGTCAAGCTTGGCTGCCGCGCTGGCACGTGCCACCGCCAAAAAAGTTTTCGTAAGCGATCTCGGTGGCGGCGGCTGGGATATCTCCCGCTATATTTCCACCGAAAACTGGTTTCACGGGCATCTGCACATCAGTAACTACAGCCGCACGGTTTCAAAGCAGGCGGAAAGCAAACGTGCGCACGTCATCATGGGCGGTGTCTCGACCGAACGCTTCTCTCCCGATACAACTGTTCCCCGCACGGGCAACATTCTGTTTGTGGGCCGCATTCTGCCTCACAAGGGAGTAAATTATCTTGTGGAATCTCTTCCAGAAGGCATGCGGCTGGACATTGTGGGTCAGCCGTATCACCCCGAATTTTTTAAAGAGATTCAGCGCCTCGCGCAAGGCAAGAACGTCGTTTTCCATCACGATTCCACCGATGAACAATTGATCGCCGCCTACCGTTCCGCGCTCTGTATTGTCCTGCCTAGCGTCTACAAAACCTTTTATGGCGATCACACCCTCATCCCGGAGCTTCTCGGCCAGACTCTGCTGGAGGGGATGGCTTGCGGTACTCCCGCCATCTGTACCGATGTGGCCAGCATGCCGGAAATTGTGGAAAACGGAATCACCGGTTTCGTGGTTCCCCCGAATAATCCTCAGGCACTTCGCGAAAAATTGATCTTCCTGCGCGATAATCCTGACCAGGCGCGCGCAATGGGAATCGCATCACGCCAGCGCGTCCTCAGCCACTTTACCTGGCCCGTTGTGGTAGAAAAGTGCTTAAAAATCTATGCCGATTGTTGAAGCGGCCGCCCGCCGTGTCTCTTCGTTACTGGGCCGCAACTCCGCGCTGATCCGCAACCTGCGTCCGGTTTATGAATCGTTACTCGGTTCGCTTCATGGTGGAAATGGAATTCCCTGGACGGTAAATGGTGTCGAGTATCGGATCGATCCGAAGGAGCGTCCCCGCTTTGGCCAGAATTACGAAACGGAAACCGCCGCGTTCCTCGCCAAACGCATCCGCCCCGGCATGACAAGCTTCGATGTCGGTGCCAACGTCGGTGCCTACGTTCTGCAACTCGCGCACTGGAGCGCGCCGTCGGGCAAGGTGGTGGCCTTTGAGCCCAATCACGGGGCCAGGGAGGTGTTAGGCCGCCACGTATTGTGGAATGGCCTCAGCGGGAGAGTTCAAGTGGTTCCCGCCGCCGTCGCCGCCGAACCCGGCGAACAGACGCTGTATGCCGAAGGTGCCAGCGGCATGAGCCGCTTGGCGGAACCGAATAATTCGCTCGCGGCCACGGCCCGGCAGGAGCGCGTCCCGGTCACAACAATTGATGCGTTCTGTGAGGCTGGAAATGCGCCGCCCGATGTTTTACTGATTGATATTGAAGGCTTCGAATTCGAGGCGCTCCGCGGTGCCCGCGAAACCATTCTTTTGCATCGGCCATTGATCGTGGTGGAAATGCATCCAAACGTCTGGGCATCCGCAAACACCACGCGTGCAAGCGCGGAATTACTGCTGAGCGAACTCCGTCTGCGTCCCGTGGCGCTTAGCGGCCAGAATGATCCTCTCAATCAACACGGCCAGGTATGGCTGGAACCTGTCTGACCACCTGGCATATCATCACCAGTGAATTTCCGCCGCAACCCGGCGGAGTGAGTGATTACACCGCGCAGCTCGCTCCTGTTTTAGAAGCGGCTGGTCAGCCCGTTCGGGTCTGGTGCCATGAGTTCGGCAAGTTTACACCCCGCGAACTATCGCAGGTTGGGCGGGAGCTGGATCGCTGCGCCGCGCCCCGCCGTATTCTCCTGCAGTGGGTGCCGCATGGTTACGGGTGCCGCTCCATGAACGTCAACTTTTGCCGCTGGATCGCCAGCCGCCCTGAACCTCTGGAAATCATGGTCCACGAGCCCGGCCTGGGCTTCGGCGAGGGAGGGATGCGGCACGATGCGGTCGCTGCAGTGCACCGGCTCATGACCATGATTCTCCTCCGGCGCGCCGCACACGTATGGATATCTATCCCCGCCTGGGAAGCCCGTATGCGCCCTTACGCATTAGGCCGCAAAATCCCGTTCACATGGCTGCCGGTTCCGAGTAATATCCCCGTTTCAACAACTTGCACGCCCCGCTCCCACCCGGTCGGCTACTTCGGGCAGTATGATGACCACAGCACGAAGATGCTGAACCAGGTGCTCGATCAGTTGGATATGCCCGTACTTCTAATAGGGCGCGGCTCGGAACGCATCAGCCACCGGAATGCCAAAATTACGGGGGAGCTTGCACCTTTGGCACTATCGGAAGCTATCCAGTCTTGTGAAACCATTTTTCACATTTATCCTGATGGCGTCTCAAGCCGTCGCGGTACCATCATGGCTTCGCTGGCCCATGGAATGGCGATTGTCACCACAACCGGCAAGTTCACTGAGCCAATCTGGCGCGAATTGGGCGCCGTGGAACTGGCGTCTGATCCGGCGGGCATCTTAATCCAACTCACGCGGCTTGCTGTAGAGCCAGAACGTAAACAACTCCTTCGCCACCGTTCACTAGCTCTTTACAATGAACGGTTTGCTTTACAAAATACAATTCATCGCTTGATTAGCGCGAATCGGTGAGAATCGCGGTCACAAATCACCACCGGAAACTGGTGGGCGGCACCGAAAGCTATCTGAACGGCGTGATTCCCGAACTGGAGGCCAGAGGCCACGAAGTAACGTTATTCTATGAAGCCGAAGCCAAAGCGGACGATCCGGTAATTCGCGCGTTGCACCATACCCGCGATTGGCAAAAATTGGGTTCGTTTCGGAAATGTATTATTTTTAACCACGGCCTGCAATCTCCTGAGCGGGAATACAGTTTGGCAGACCTCGCCCCCGTCATACATTTCGCGCACAATTATCACGGCACCTGTATCTCCGGTGAAAAAACAAGAAAGCTGCCCCAACCCGCCGCTTGTCCGCGCCAATTCGGGCCCGTCTGTCTGGTGGAATATCTCCCAAGAAATTGCGGCGGCTGGAATCCTTTCGTTGCGATTCGCGATTACAGGACGCAATCCGGCAGGCTGCAAGCCATGAATCGCGCGCGGGTGGTAGTGACCGCCTCAAGGCACATGGAACAGGAATACCGTAAACACGGTATGGCGAATGTTGCCTTGGCCCCCCTGTTCGTTTCGCAAAAGCCCGCACCGCTGCCGGTTCCAGACCAGAGTTCGTTTCGCATCCTCTTTGCCGGCCGTATGACCAAAATAAAAGGAGCCGCCATCTTAGCGAAGGCAATCCCGCTCATCCGCCACCAGATTCCGGTTCCAGTGTCCGTCACTTTTGCGGGCGATGGCCCGGAGCTCACCGAAATAAAGGGGTTGTGCCCGGAAGCAATCTTCCCCGGGTGGTTAAGCCAGACAGCATTGCAGGAACTCGCCGCCAGCCACCACGTTCTGGCGATGCCCAGCATCTGGCCCGAGCCCTTCGGCTTAGCCGGTCTGGAGTTGGGCCTCCCCGTAGCAGCGTTTGCTGTAGGTGGTATTCCAGACTGGCTCAAAGATGGTTTCAACGGTGCTTTAGCCTCTCCGCCCACTCCTGAAGCATTCGCCGAAGCTGTTGTGCGTTGTGCGGCAATTTCAAAAGGACGCACAAACATGCACAACGCCGCTCAAAACTTCACGCTAGCCCGGCATATGGACGCGCTGCTCCCAATCCTGGAAAGTGCCTTCACTCGATGCGCATCTTAGTCGCCCACAACGTTCCGCAGGCCCGCACCGGGGGCATGAGCCGGATCATGGGCGAAATCCACGACCGCATCGAAGCCCGGGGCGCGCAAATCGAATATTTCTGCAGCGAACAGGTCCCCGCTCGGTATCAAAATAAATGGCAGCGCTTCACCTATCCCTACTTAGTCGCCCAGCGCGCCAGGGCAGGCAAGTTCGATATCGTGAATGTCCACGAACCCTCCGGCGCACTGGTCTCCCTTCTGAAAGGTCAAGCGAAAGTCACAGTTACCTCCCACGGAGTGGAACAGAGAGGTTGGGAAGTTTCGCTCGAAGACAAAACGCTCAACCGCGGCGGCCCCTCGCGGCGCACTCAATTCCTCTACCCGCTCACGTCCCTCTGGCAATCGCGCTTAGCGCTCACGCAGGCCGACCACGTTTTCTGCCTGAATCACCAGGACCGCGAATTCCTCACCAGTCGCTTCCAGGTAGGCCCCGGAAAGATCACCAGAATCTTTCCCGCGGCATCTCCTGTTTATTCTGAAAACGCCGCCAACCGCGATTACACCCGCTTCCGCCGCATCCTCTTCGCGGGAACGTGGCTGGCGCGCAAAGGCAATCAGGACGCAGTTGCCGCCTTCGCTCAATCCAACCTGAACCTGGAATTCGCGACTCTAGGCGCCGGTGCCGATTCAGTCACAATCCGCGCCGCTTTCCCGGAAGCCGTGCGCAACCGCATCATCGTTATTGAAGCGCAGTCTGATCGCGAAGCCGCCCAAGCAATGGCGGATGCCGATGCTTTCCTGCTCCCCAGCGTCTTTGAAGGCACTCCCCTCACGCTGATGGAAGCCATGTATAGCGGCCTGCCGGTCATCACCACGGATACGGCAGGCATGCCCGATGTCATTTCAAATAACGAAACCGGCTTGCTGGTCCCCGTCCGTTCACCCGAAGTCATTGCGAGCGCCATCACTCAACTGGCGAACAACCCCGATCTGCGCCGTAAATTGGGAACCAACGCCTCTCGCGAAGCCGCCACGCGCTATACCTGGGACAGAAGCGCCGAACCGGTCTGGCGCGTCTACCAACAGCTGATGAGCCGCTAATTCCGCCCTTTCTTGACTGCTTCCAAAAACTGCTTGGCGCGATTTTCAATTTCTGCGTAATTGCCTTCTGCAATCAGCTTGGGGTTCACCAGTTCACTGCCCGCCGCCACAGCCACCGCGCCCGCCTTCAGAAATTCCGGCGTGGTCTCAATCGAAACGCCGCCGGTGGGAATCATCTCGACATGCGGCAGCGGCCCTTTCAGGGCCTTGATGTACTTCGGTCCTCCCACGGCGTCCGCCGGGAAGATCTTGATCACGTCCGCACCGGCTTCCCAAGCTGTCACCACTTCGGTGGGGGTCAATGCGCCCACACAGATCACTTTTGAATAGCGCTTGCACATCGCAATGGTCGAAAGCCGCAGGTTGGGCGTTACAAAAAACTGAGCCCCGGCCAGCATACAGCTTCGGGCTGTTTCAGGGTCAAGCACAGTGCCAGCGCCCAGCATGATCTTGTCTCCGAATTGGTCGGCCACTTTCTCAAGGGCTTTCAAGGCACCGGGAACAGTCATCGTGATTTCAGCCGACCGGATGCCGCCGCGGTAAATTGCCTCAATGGCCTGAATTGCAGTTTCGGCGCTGTTGGTGCGAACCACCGGCACCACGCCGATATCGGTGATAAACGAGAGAATTTGCTGTGCAGTCACAGACTACGATTATCGCTCCACCG